>JBAXCN010000012.1:0-54403 GCA_037141455.1 Bacteroidota bacterium | reverse complement strand
GAACTAATAAGTTTTTCAATATATTTTCTACTTTTCTTACTTTTTATTTCTTTTTCTCTATTCATCGCTTCACTTCTGCTATTGAACATTTCTTCATAAACTAATATCCAATCATTTGCCTTTTTGGTAGATTTACTGCGCGATGAATTGTGTTGTTCTAGCCTAACTTCTATATTTTGTGTTTGACCGACATAATATTGATTAATTGATTTTGAATAAAGTATGTAAACGTAAAAAACTTCCATTATAAAAAAAAAGCGACCTTAAGTCGCTTTGTGGAGGATATCGGATTCGAACCGACCACCCCTTGCATGCCATGCAAGTACTCTAGCCAAATGAGCTAATCCCCCAATATTTCAGGCTGCAAATATATTTTACAAAGTTATAATTCCAAACTTTAATAAAACTATTGCTAAACCATAAATAAATGTTGCTAATATGATACCTCTTCCTGTTTTTAATTTATCAAATTGTATAAATAGATAAAAAACAGCTAAGTTAATAACAGCACATAAACTAAGTAGCGGAGAAAGCATTTTTTCTTCTACTGAAATTTTTAAGAATTCTCCTAAAGTCAAACTTTCAAATTTGGTAAAATAAAAAATAATTATGCCTATAGTAGGAGCTAAAAGTCCTATAATAATTCCTATAACTAAGTGATTAAATTTTGTGTTTTCCATTTAAAATTTCCATTTGTTTAAGTCCGATATAGATTTGTGAGCAGTTAAATCGAAATGAACTGGAACTATTGATACATAATTATTTGCCAAAGCCCATTCATCAGTATCTTGTCCTTCATCATTGTTTACAAATTTGCCTGTAAGCCAATAATATTTTCTTCCATTTGGATCTAACCTTTCATCAAAATCTTCTTCCCATTTAGCATTTGCTTGTCTGCAAATTCTTATCCCGTTTAAAAGTACTTTATCTATTTTAGGGATATTTACATTTAGTAAAACGCCTTTTGGTAAATTTTCTTTTAAAATATTTTCTGCAACTTTAGTTGCAATTTCGGCTGCTAAAGTAAAATCGGCTTCGTAAGCAAAATCACATAAGCTAAAACCTACCGATGGAATGCCCTCAATGCATCCTTCCATTGCTGCACTCATAGTGCCGCTATACAATACATTTATTGATGAATTGCTTCCATGATTAATGCCCGAAACTACTAAATCAGGTTTTCTATGCAATACTTTATCAACTGCTAATTTTACACAATCGGCTGGAGTGCCGCTGCATTGGTAGGAAGCAATATCGCCATATAAATCGGTTTTGGCCAAACGCAAAGGCTTGCTAATAGTAACTGCATGTCCCATGGCACTTTGTGGTGCATCGGGCGCTACTACTATCACTTCACCTAAATGTTTTACAGCATTTACCAACGCTTTTATTCCTGGCGCGGTTATACCATCATCGTTGGTTACAAGTATTAATGGCTTTGTCGACATTTTTATTCTGTTTATTGGTGGCGCAAAGTAAGATTATTGAGTTAATATTATGAGTATTTTTTATATTAAAATGATTGATTTAATTAATAAAAAAAATAAATATTAAGTAGAATACAACAAATTATAACATCGTTTTTGTTAATTGAGAAATAGATTGGTATTATCGCATTAATAATTAAAACCATGAAAAAAATATTTTTATTTATCGCTTTACTTCTAAACGGATTTTTATTTGCTCAAAATTTAACAATTGAAGATGCTATTTTAAAAGGTAGAACCACTTTAGCTCCTCAACGATTGAGTCAACTTATGTTTAAACCCGATAACAAAACAATAAGTTATATTGGAAAATTAAATGGGAAAGAAGTATTAATTTATATAAATTTACCTGATTTAACTAAAGACACCATTTTAAAAGTGGAGGATTTGTATTTATCTTTTTATAGTGTAATGCCAGAAGAAACTAAGTTTGAAAGATTTCCTTTTTTTACTTGGTTCGATAATAATTCAATCATTTACACTTATAACAATTCAGTTTATTTATACGATTTTACAAATAAAAAAACCACAATAAAAGTAAGAGCTAGCGGTAATGCCGAAAATTTAGATTACGATAAATCATCGAACAGAATTGCATACACTATAGGAAGTCAATTATTTGTTAGCGATAACACATCGATAAATACATTACTCGATTATGCTAAAAAAGGAAAGAAAGAAGGAGTAGTACAATCTGATTTAATTACAAACGACAATGGTGCTGATTTTGATAACGGAAAAGGGGTACATAGAAGTGAATTTGGTATAACTAAAGGAACGTTTTGGAGCCCAAAAGGAAATAAATTAGCTTATTATAAACTAAATGAAACCATGGTAACCAGTTATGGTTTAATGAAATTTGATACAAAACCATCGGGTTTAGAAAATATTAAATATCCAATGGCAGGTGCTAAAAGCCACGAAGCAAAAGTTTTTGTTTACGATTTTATTAAAAAACGCAATGTTGAAATAGAAACAGGTGAGCCTGCAGAGCAATATTTAACAAACGTTGCTTGGAGTATGGATGAAGAGTTTTTATACATAGCAGTTGTAAATAGAGGGCAAAACGAAATGAAGCTGAATATGTATGATGCCATTTCTGGAAAGTTTATTAAAACGTTATTTACCGAAACTAACGCCAAATATGTAGAACCCGAAAAACCAATACTATTTGTTAAAAATAACGAAAAACAATTTGTATGGCTAAGCGAAAGAAACGGATTTAATAACTTTTACTTATATGAAAGAGGAGGCAAACTATTAAAGCAACTTACAAATTTAAAACAACATATTAGTGAATCTGTGGGCTTTGATGCAACTGGAACTAATTTATTTTTTAATGCTTTTTCGGCAGATGGAATGAACAAATACCTGTATTCGGTTGAAATAAAAAGTGGTAAAATAACCCAACATAATAAGTTAGAAGGCATACATGCTTCGATTGTAAGCGATAATGGTTTTTATATTTTAGATAGTTATAGCAATTTAAATACACCACGCCAAATAATATTAAACGATGTAAAAGGAAGAATTTATGGTTCGTTGGTAAATGCTGTTAACCCTTTGGTAAATTTTGCATCAACTGAAATAACTCTTGGTAAAATAAAATCGCCTGATGGATTAACCGATTTAAATTATAGATTAATTAAACCTGCAAATTTTGATTCGACCAAAAAATACCCCACAATAGTTTATGTATATGGAGGGCCACATGCGCAAATGGTTACCAACAGTTGGTTAGGTGCTGCCGATTTATGGATGCTTTCGTTTGCACAACAAGGATATGTAATTTATACTTTAGACAACAGAGGTTCATTGAACAGAGGATTAAATTTTGAAAATGTTACTCACCGTCAATTGGGTAAATATGAAATGGAAGACCAACTTGCTGGTGTTAAATTTTTAAAACAACAAAACTTTGTAGATTCAAACAAATTAGGCGTTTATGGTTGGAGTTTTGGAGGATTTATGACCACTAGTTTAATGACTCGAACGCCTGATGTATTTAAAGTTGGTGTAGCTGGCGGGCCGGTAATAGATTGGAGTTTGTATGAAATTATGTATACGGAAAGATACATGGATACTCCCCAAGAAAACCCTGAAGGGTATAAAGAAAATAACTTAATTAATTATGCTAAAAACTTAAAAGGAAAGCTACTTTTAATACATGGAACTAACGATAATGTAGTTTTATGGAACCATACTTTAAATTACATTAAACAGTGTGTTGATGATGGAATTCTTGTTGATTATGCAGTTTATCCTACTCACGAGCACAATGTTTTAGGCAAAGACCGAGTGCATTTATTCAAAAAAATAAATCAATATTTTAACGATTATTTGAAATAAACAATCTATCTAAATTTGGTCCAATATTCTTTTAATTAAAAGTTGGTTTATTCTTTTATTTATTTCAGTTTTATTTTCCAAATAAAATGTAAACTCCATTTTGCTAAATAAACCTATGGTTAAACCTATCAGTTGGTTTTTAAGCACTAGGTTTTTCTGAAAATTCTTTTTAATAAACAGTTCTTTATCCTTTTCTTTTAAAGGTATTTCATCTTTATTAATATGGTTTAAAACCAAATCTATTATCACTTCGTTTTGAAACTTTAAAATAGGGCGTAAAGTTTGGTTTTGAAAATTTTCAATATCCAAACTTTGTTTATCTATATCAATAGTAATAGCTGGCCTGAGCAGTAATAGTTGGTTATCTCTCATTTTTTAAATAAAAAAAAAGAAGCATTCAGTGCTTCTTTTTAATTTCTTTATTTCTTTTTGGTTATGTATTTGGTTCCTTTTCCTAAAAAGTCATTAAAAGTATCGCTTCGTAAACCAAGCCTTAAAGTTTCGCAAGGAATTACATCGTTTGGAGCAATATTTCCCAAACTTACATTAGCACCAACTAATTTTATAAAATAAGTTTGTTGGGCTTTTTGAGGAGCTTCCCAAATAATTTTTTCAGAAGGTATTTTGGTTAATATTTCTTGAACCAAACCTTCTCTTACTTCGCCACTGCTTCTATATACGCCTACATTTCCAGCTTCTCTGGCTTCGGCAATTACTTTCCAAGCACCGGCTTCTATTTCTGTTTCCATTAGCTGAATCCATTGGTAAGGTGGAATAATTTTTTCAATGTCTTTACTTCCAACTTCACTTAATACGGTAACGTATTTACTTAATTTTTGGATGTAGTCTAGTTTAATATCATGCGGAAGTTCTATTGATCCGTCTGATATCTCGGCATGAGTTAATTTAAATTTTTCAATTACTTTTAAATAATCGTCAAATTGATTTCTTACTAAAAAAGCCTCAAATAAAGTACCTCCAAAATATACTATTATATTATTTTTTTGGTAAAGTTTTATCTTTTCATCTAAGTTTGGTGTTACAAAAGCAGTTCCAAAACCTAATTTAATAATATCAATTAAGCCTCCCGAAACTGAAATCAAATCTTCAGCTTCTCTAAAACTCAACCCCTTGTCCATTACCATTGTTAATCCCTTTTCGCGAGGTTTTAAACTGCGTTCCGGAATCATTTTCAACTTAAAGTTATTCATTTATTTTAAACAATTATGGCGCGATATTACTATTTATTGTTAGTTTTAAGTTTAAATTCGTTTAAAATCATTAATTTAACTGACATTAGTGTAAATAGCTTTTACTTCATCAGCATATTTGGTTTCAACTACTTTGCGTTTAATTTTTTGAGTTGGAGTCATTTCACCATCTTCTAAAGTAAATGGTTTTCTTTTTAAAGAGTAGTTTTTTATGCGTTCAAATTTACCTAAATTAACTTCTAGTTTTTTCAAATCTTCATCCATCCAATCAATAATCTCTTTGTCTTTAATAAAAACATCTAAACTTTCAAAAAACTCTTCTTTAAGATTAAACTTTTCTTTTAACTCCTCTTTGCTAGGCACTATTAAGGCTGTTAAATATTCTTGTCCATCACCTATTAAAAATATTTGTTCTATTTTATTCGATTTCATGTAAACATTTTCAATAGGAGTAGGGTAAATATTCTTGCCAAATGAATTTACAATAAGGTTTTTAATTCTATCTGTTATTTTCAAATATCCTTTTTCAAATTTCCCTACATCACCTGTATGCAACCAACCCTCACTGTCAATTGCTTTTGCTGTTTCTTCGGGTAAATTCCAGTAACCTTTAATTACATTTAATCCTCTTACCAAAATTTCACCTTCTTCGCACTCAAAATTTGGATTGTACGAATCGTAAGTTTGTAAAGTTATTATTTCTTTAGTTTCTATATTTTGTAAAGCTACTTCATTTGCTTGGCCTATTCTACCAACTGTTCCCCAAATTTGTCGGTGTACCTCGTTAGCACAAACAAAAGGCGATGTTTCCGTTAATCCATAACCTTCAATAACTAATATATCCAAATTTGCAAAAAACTCACCCACATGTTTTGGTAAAGCACCACCTCCACTCACCATTACACTCATTTTACCACCTAATCGCGCTTTTATTTTACTGTAAACCAATTTTTCGGCCAACGCCAGTTGAATATTTAAAAACAAACCATTCGGTTTATTATTTTCCTTATTTATTCTTCTTGTTTCACCAATTTTTAAAGCCCAATTAAATATTTTTAATTTAAAACCACCTTGAGCTGTTGCACTTTTTCTTACACGTTCTTCTATTCTTTCTAAAAGTCGAGGTACAGTTAATATTGCCCTTGGTTGAACTTCTTGTATGTTAGCTGTTAACGACTCTAAACTTTGTGCAAATGCTACTTTAAAACCTTTATAGGTACTATAATAATAAGTACAAGTTCTTTCATAAACATGGCACAATGGTAAAAAAGAAAGGAAAGTATAATCTTTGGTAACTAAAGGCAATAACATATCAGCCATTACTATATTACTCATAAAATTATTATGCGAAAGCATAGCACCTTTTGGCTTTCCAGTTGTACCCGATGTGTAAAGCAAACACGATAAATCATCGTAAGTAACTTTCTCTAATTCCTGTTCAATTAAATCTTTTGTATTACTGTATAATTTATTACCTTCTTCTATTAATTTATTATACGAAATAATTCCTTCTCCCTCAGTATCAAAAGCTGTAATTATAAATTTTAATGTTGGACAATTTACCTTAACTTTTTTTAATCGTTTTAATAAAAATGGAGTTCCTACTAAAATAACTTGAGAGCCAGAATCATTTATTATATGCTCAATATCGGCTTCTGATGAGGTGGGATAAATAGATACATTTACTAAACCTAACTGCATTAAACCTTGATCAAAGCAAATATATTCCGGACAATTTTCTATTAATAATGCTGCTCTATCACCTTTTCTTAATCCTGCATTGTATAAATAAGCTGAAATTGCATTTAATTGATGAAATACTTGTTCGTATGTTATGTCTTCGTACCTATCTCTTTTTTTTACTTGAAGGTAAGTATCAGAAAGCTTATTAACATTATTAGCTGTGTTTCTTAAAAAATAATGTAATGATTTAAAATTTTTGTACTGGTTTGTAATTATTTCGAACATATTTTGTATTTTTAAAATGCGAATAAAATGCATTTTTTTTAAATCGCAATTGCGAAATTACATAAAGTATAAATTGTTTTTTATTGATTAGTGCTAAAAATGAAAATATTTTAGTAGTCTTTAATTATTTTTTTAAAACTTTGGCTTAATATTTGTTTTAAAAGTTATATAAAAAATTAATTTTCATTTTATCGTTTTATTATATTTATAAATGAGCAAATGGTTAGTTAATTTATTAATTTTGTTATTGTATCAAATTAAATAAATAAAATTTATGAAAGTTAAATTAATGTTATTTGTATTGTCATTAATTGTTATTAGTTCGTGTTCAATTACTAAAGAACAAGGCATAGCAGCAGATGATTTGTATTTTTCAACTATTGATAAATCGAGCCATGGTTCAGATAAAATAATTCCTATTGATATTGAAAAAATTAAAAAAGATTATCCTTCACAAGTTGATCCCAATAAACCGTCAGGTTATTATTCAGAAGGAACTCCAAATCAAAATGCAGTTGTCGGTTACCCTATTTATAAAGAAATACAAGATTCATTATATATCATAAATCCTCAACTTTCTGGTTATTATCAACCATACTCAATGCCACCATATAGCCTTAGAGACCAATATTTACAAGCTAAAATGGAAAGACGCCAAGCAAGGCGATTAGCTAGAATTAACAATAGAAATAATTTTAATAATTTTGGATTTAATTCGGGTTGGAATAACGGTTGTATTAATGGCTGGAATAATAATGGATGGAATAATGGTTGGAATAATGGTTTTTGTGGATTTAATTCGTTTAACAATTGGAATGGATTCAACAATTGGGGGCCGCAATTTAATATTGGTTGGAACAACTGGAACGGTTGGAACACTGGAATAGGATTTGGTTTTAATAATTGGGGTTGGAATAATTTTTACAATCCTTGGGGTTTTTATAATCAAAATTTATTTGGCTACAATCCTTGGGGTTATCATAACAATTATCCTAATTATGGGGGAGGAAATGGAGAAGTTAGAAATACTAATCCTGGTCAATCAAAACCTCGTCAAGTAATTGGTACCAATTTACCAGCTACAAATGGAGGTACAATTGATAATCCAAATCCTGTTCCATTAAAATACACACAATCTCGAAGCACTAACGATGCAAATATTGATCCTACTATTCAAATTCCAAATCAAAGTAGAACCAATGGAAGTGGGGGTGTTTTAATACCAACTCCTTCTGGTGTTCAATACGTGTCGCCAAGCAGAGGTAATAATGCACCTAAAAGCTATGAAACTTTTGAAAAATCGGTTGAGGTAGAAAAACAACAGGTAGAAATTCAAAAGGCTAATCCACAAATATTTTATCAAAAACCCGTTGAACCAACTGTAGTAACTCCAAGTCAAAGTAGGCCCAACACGCCTGCACCAACTAACCCACAACCTCAGTATGTTCCGCCAAGTTATCAGCAGCCAGCTAATAACCAACCAGTTTACACTCCTTCCCGTTCTAATAATGGAGGCAGTTCAGGTGGGGGAGGATCAAATAGTGGTAGCAGAGGCTCAAGTGGAGGAAGCAGTGGTGGAGGAAGTAATAGTGGTGGAGGTTCAAGACCAAGATAAACTTTAAACTTTTAAATTTTTAATATGAAAAAAATTGTTTTGGCTACTTTTAGTGTATGCCTATCATTTTACACTTATGCTCAAAATGAGCAGGATGTTTTACGCTATTCGCAAAATAAAATATTTGGCTCTGCACGCGTTTTAGGTGCTGGTGGCGCGTTTGGTGCATTGGGTGCTGACTTGAGTGCTATAGCAATTAATCCTGCAGGAATTGGGTTATATAGGCGAAGTGAAACTGCTGGAAGTTTGGCAATCTCTGCTTATTTTAATGACAACAGGTATATAGAAAATAATACTTTCGAATCGAAAACTATTTTAAATATTCCTCAAATAGGTTATGTTTTTAATAAAATGCAACAAGGTTTTAAAGGCGATGAAACGGAAGGTTTGGTAAGCTACTCATTTGCTTTTGGAATAAATAGATTGAACGATTTTAACCAAAATAATATTTTTACGGGAATTAATACAAAGTCAAGTATTACAGATTATTTTGCCGAAATGGCAAATGGTAAATCATTTCCAGGCTCAAACCCATATAGTTTTTATAATAACGATATTCCGGGAATGGCTTGGAATACTTATTTAATCGATTCTGTGGCTCCATTGAAATATGCTTCCACATTTGAAAGTAATAACGACACCAATTTCTCTGTGCAACAATCGGGCATAGCTAAAGTTACTGGAAACATTAACGAATACAATTTTTCAAGTGGTTTAAATGTTTCTAACATGTTTTATTTTGGAGCATCTTTAATAATTCAAAATGTAAACTATGAATCAAATTCTGAATTTAAAGAAAGTGTACTAACAAGCAGTAGTTCAAATAATTTATATCAAGGCAGTAATTTTACTTCAATTCTTAAAACATCTGGAAGCGGAATAGGAGGTAGGTTTGGTATTATATTTAAACCATTAGATTATTTTAGATGTGGTGTAAGCTATACAACCGCAGTTAGGTTGAATTTAAAAGATGAATACAGTTATGGTTTAAATTCACAAATTAAAGGAATTAATACTTATGTATTTAGCGAAAATGAAAGAACCGACAATTGGGAATACGATATTGTAACTCCAAGTAAATTAACATTAAGTACCTCTTTTATATTTAACAAATTAGGTTTTATTTCAATCGATTGGGATCAAGTTGATTATAGTTCAGCTCGAATCACTTCTCAAAAAGAGTTGTATATTAATGCAAATAAAAATGTTAGCGATTTGTATAAAAAGGCCTACAATTTAAGAATTGGATCTGAATTGAAGTATAAAGACACCCGCTTTAGGATAGGATATGCAAATTATGGAAGTCCTTTTAAAGATAATTCATTGGGAGTTTCGTTAAATAATCCAACCCAAACTTTAACAGGTGGTTTAGGTTTTATTTTCCCAACCATTGATAATTATGGTACAGATTTTTTTATTGATGGTGCTATGGCTTATTCTTGGGTTAAAAACTATAATACACCTTATCAACTAGAAAATAAAGGCAAAACTAATTATACTGTAGAAAATAACTTTTCAATGGTAAATGTTATAATTACAGCGGGTTTAAGATTTTAAACTGAAAAATATTTATAAAAATACTTTATAATCTATTACTAATTGCATTTTCTATAGTTTTAAGTATCTTGTTTTTATAAACAAAATGCTTAATTTATTTCTTCTATTGGCTTTATAGCCTTATTTTGCGCCACTAAAATTTAAAACATTGACATTAATAAAATCTATTTCAGGGATAAGGGGAACAATTGGAGGACAAATAGGAAACGCATTAACACCTATTGATGTAGTTAAATTTACTGCTGCTTTTGGTAGCATGATAAAACAAGACTCAATCGAATGTAAAATTGTAGTTGGACGAGATGCTAGAATTAGTGGTGACATGGTAAACAGACTTGTTTGCGCAACTTTATGTGGTTTAGGAATTGATGTAATCGATTTAGGCTTAAGCACTACACCAACAGTAGAAATGGCTGTTGTAATGGAAAAAGCAAATGGCGGTATAATATTAACTGCTAGTCACAATCCAAAACAATGGAACGCCTTAAAATTATTAAATAGCAAAGGCGAATTTATTTCTGATGAGTTAGGAAAACAAATGCTTGCTGTTGCAGAAGCTGGAAATATGGAATTTGCCGAAGTAGATAAGTTAGGTAAAATTACAGAGAAAAAAGATTATATACAAAAACACATTGATGAAATTTTAAAGTTAGATTTGGTTGATATTGAAGCAATAAAAGCCAAAAAATTTAAAATTGTTGTAGATGCTGTAAATTCAACTGGAGGAATTGCAATTCCAATGCTTTTAAAAGCATTAGGGGTTGACGATGTGATTGAAATATTCTGCACTCCAGATGGAAAATTTCCTCATAATCCTGAACCAATACCCGAAAATTTAACTGCAATTTCAAATGAAGTTGTTCGTAATAATGCTGATTTAGGAATAGTGGTTGATCCAGATGTAGATAGATTGGCTTTAGTAAATGAAGATGGAACCATGTTTGGCGAAGAATACACTTTGGTAGCAGTAGCAGATTATATACTAAGTAATGTTACAAACGAAAGTTTGAAAAAAAATGGATTTGTTAAAAATACAGTTTCTAATTTATCGTCTACAAGAGCTTTAAAAGATATAACAGATAAATACAAAGGAAAATACAATGCTAGTGCAGTTGGTGAGGTAAATGTAGTAACATTAATGAAAGAAACTAAAGCGGTAATTGGTGGTGAAGGAAATGGAGGAATTATTTTTCCAGAATTACATTATGGCAGAGATGCAATGGTGGGTATTGCATTGTTTTTAACACATTTGGCTAAAAGCGATAAATTGTGTTCTTTTTTACGTTCTTCATACCCTGATTACACCATTGCAAAAAAGAAAATTGATTTAGATTCAAACATCAATATTGATGAACTTTTAAATGGCATCAAAGAGAAATATAAGAAACAACCTATCAATACAATTGATGGTGTAAAAATAGAATTTGATAACGAGTGGGTTCATTTACGTAGAAGTAACACTGAAGCTATTATTAGAATATATGCTGAAAGTAAAAGTGAAGCAACAGCCAACCATTTAGCTGAAAAAATTATAATGGATATGAAACTAATTATTAACGGACAGTAAAATAGCTACTAGCTTCTGGCAGCTAGCTACTAGCAAAATAATAAACCTTTTAATATAAATCTGTTTGCCAGCTGCCAGAAGCTAGTAGCCAGAAGCAAAAAACTAAAAATAAAAAATGCAGTGTGGAATAGTAGGCCTACCAAATGTAGGCAAATCAACTTTATTTAACTGTTTGAGTAATGCAAAGGCACAAGCAGCAAATTTCCCTTTTTGTACCATTGAACCTAATGTGGGTGTTATAACAGTTCCCGATGAACGATTAAATGTATTAGAAAGTTTAGTAAAACCTAATAAAGTAGTTCCTACCAATATAGAAATTGTAGACATTGCCGGATTAGTAAAAGGAGCTAGCAAAGGAGAAGGTTTAGGAAACCAATTTTTAGCAAATATTCGTCAAACTGATGCAATTATTCATGTGTTGCGTTGTTTTGAAGATGATAATATTATTCACGTAGACGGTTCAGTTAACCCATTGCGCGATAAAGATATTATAGATACTGAATTACAGTTGAAAGATTTAGATTCAGTAGAAAAAAAATTACAAAAAGTAAGTAGGGCAGCCAAAACAGGTGATAAAGAAATGATAAAAGTGGAAACTACTTTGTTAAAATACAAAGCCCACCTTGATGATGGAAAGTCTGTTAGAACTTTAGAAGTTACCGAAAACGAAAAAGAGCATGTTGAAGATTTGTGTTTGCTTACTGCAAAACCAGTAATGTACGTTTGTAACGTGGATGAAAATTCGGTTGTTAATGGAAATAAATTTGTTGACATTGTTAAAGATGCAGTAAAAAACGAAAACGCTGAAGTTTTAATTATTAGTGCTGCAATAGAAAGTGAAATTTCAGGATTAGATAACTACGAAGACAGAATTGCATTTTTAAACGATTTGGGATTGTCAGAAAGTGGTGTTGCAAAATTAATTAGGGCATCTTACAAATTACTTAATTTAATTACTTATTTCACTGCTGGTGTTCAGGAAGTTAGGGCATGGACAATTGATAAAGGATTTAAAGCACCACAAGCAGCAGGTGTCATTCACACCGATTTTGAAAGAGGCTTTATTAAAGCTGATGTTATTGCTTATGAGGATTTTAAAAAATATGGTTCCGAATCGGCATGTAAAGAAGTTGGTGCATTAAGAATGGAAGGAAAAGAATATTTGGTAAATGATGGTGATGTAATGCATTTTAAATTTAATGTGTAATATTTATTTTAATACTAAACACTTTTCAAATTTAAAATAGTATTTATTTCGATTTGCATTTAATTTTTCATGGAATTTCTTAAGTTTTTTCTCATTAATTCCACTTTTAAGGAAAAAAAATAATTGTTTGTTTTTCGTAATAAATTAATCCATTGCAACCATTGTAAAGCCTTATATTACATACAATAAACAGTAATAAATAAATAATTTCAAACTAACTATTTTATAAAATAAATACTAAATAATATAACTATGGTGTTAAATTTTTGTAAACACTGTGTGTTTATTCAACTAAAATAATTTTATTCGCAAGTAATTAATCTAAATAAACAAAAAAAAATGAACCAAAAAGTATCAAAAAAAGAAGAAAGTAAAGCGAGCGGAATTTTTGCTTCGCTAGCCATTCCAATGTTAGTTGGAGTAGGAATTTTATTATGGATGTTTGTATTAGGTAATCCTAGCAACTTTGCTGATGGAGCTACTCGACACCATCCTGTTAAAGATGGTATAGGCTCGGTTTTAGGTCTAATATATTTAGGAGGATTTATTGTACCAATTTTATTATCGTTGGTTTTAATGAGTATTACTTTCTCAATTGAGCGTTTTTTAACAATTGCAAAAGCTTCTGGTAAAAAATCTGCTGAATCTTTTGTACGTAAAGTAAAAGTTAGCTTATCAGCAGGAAATGTGGATGAAGCAATAAAAGAATGTGATGCTCAACAAGGTTCGGTAGCTAATGTAATTAAAGCAGCATTACACAAATACAAAGAAATGCAAGGCGAAAGCACCATGGATAGAGATCAAAAAGTATTGGCAATTCAAAAAGAAATTGAAGAAGCTACATCTTTAGAGTTACCAATGTTAGAAAAAAACTTAGTAATTATTGCTACAATGGCTTCTGTTTCTACTTTGGTTGCATTATTAGGAACAGTATTAGGTATGATCAAAGCGTTCTCGGCATTAGGTAATGCTGGTGCCCCTGATTCAACTGCCTTAGCTACTGGTATTTCTGAAGCACTTATTAATACAGCTTTAGGAATTGGTAATTCTGCAGTTGCAATTATTATGTATAATGTTTTTACAACTAAAATTGATAAAATTACTTATACAATTGACGAAGCTGGTTTTAGCATTGTTCAAAACTTTGCTTCAGCACATAAGCGTTAGTTTTATTGCAATTTCTTATTGCAATTTTTAATTTAATAATTTAAAAAAATAAAACAGACAAATGGCTAAAGTAAAAGTACCTCGTAAAAGCACATCGGTTGATATGACCGCAATGACTGACGTTGCGTTCCTATTGTTAACATTTTTTATGTTAGCTACTCAGTTTAAACCCGATGAACCAGTTCAGGTGTTAACGCCATCATCTGTTGCCGAAATTCCACTTCCAGACGTTGATGTAATGCTAATAACAATTAGCAACGACAATAGAGTATTCTTTGATTTACAAGGTGAACATTACAAAAAAACCTTACTTGACAAAATGAGTAAAAAATTTAATGTAACATTTACCGATGATGAAAAGAAAAAATTTTCAGATATGAGTAGTTTTGGATTGCCATTTGCGCAATTAAAACAATACATAAATTTAAGTTCTGAAAAAAGAAAAGAATTACAATCAACTGGAATTCCATACGATTCGTTAAATAATGAATTAAGTGAATGGGTTTGGCAAAGTCGTTTAACTAATAATGGCGTTCGCGTTGCTATTAAAGGCGATAGAGATGTGAGTTATCCCGCAATAAAACAAGTAATTAATACGCTACAACAAAGAGATGTAAATAGATTTAATTTTATTACATCGATGGAAGGCGCTCAATAATATTAAAGAAAGGAATTAAAAAATGGCAGAAATAGAAGGTGGAGGAGGCGGTAATAAAAAAGGTGGGAAACCACATGGTAAAAAGCTTTCAACCAGAGTAGATTTTACTCCAATGGTTGACTTAGGTTTTTTACTAATTACCTTTTTTATGTTAACAACCTCCCTTAACAAGCCCAAAACAATGGAGTTGAACATGCCTGTAAAAGGGGATGAAACTGATAAAACTGCTGTTAAAGTATCGCAAACCGTTACGGTACTTTTAACAGGTAATAATCAAATACTGTATTATTTTAGTGATCCTGTAACGCTTGATCCTATGACACCACAAATTACTGATTACAGTGCTGGAGGAATTAGACCAATGTTATTGCGCGAAAACAGAAAACGTGTACCTAAGATAGATTCTATTCAGGTTTATAAAGATTTGTTTAGAATTAGCAAAATCAGTGAATCTGATATGAAAGCCAATATATCTCGATTAAAAGCTGATCCAGAAGGTTTAATTGTAATTATTAAAGCCGATGACAATGCAAAGTTTAACAATATAGTTGACATATTAGATGAAATGTTAATTTGCAATATTGGTCGTTATGCTATAGTAGATATTTCGGAACCTGAAAAGGAATTAATAAAAAGTTCTGCACCGCTTTTAGAAGCAGCAACCAAAAAATAAATAATTTTAATTATGGCAGAAACAAGTATTTTTGATAACAGTTGGGTAGATATGGTTTTTGAAGGCCGTAACCAACAATATGGCGCTTTTGTTCTACGTAAAAAAAGTAGCAACTATACCTTAAAAGGAATAATATTTTCAATTATTGGTTTTTCATTAGCTATTGCAGCACCTGTGATAGTTAATTATTTAAAATCGCAAATACCCAAAGAAAATATTATAGTAGAGGCTGAAGTAACTAAGCTAGATGCTCCTCCTCCTATTGATGAAAGTACACCACCACCACCACCACCTCCTCCTCCTCCTCCGGTTAAGAGTACAATTAAATTTACTCCACCCGAAATAAAAAAGGATGAAGATGTAGCTGAACCACCTCCAACGCAAGACGAAGCAGCAAAAGTAGATGTTGGTGCACAAACAGTTATTGGAGATCCAGATGCTAAAGAAGTATTGGTGGAAGAAACTGGAAATGGAGATGGTGAAATATTAATTGAAGCTGAAATTAATCCTGAATATCCGGGAGGAGAAGAAAAAATGCAAGAATATTTATCTTCTGCGGTGGAGTATCCACCAATGGCGAAAGAAAATAATATAGAAGGTAGAGTTGTACTTCGTTTTGCAGTTATGGCTGATGGTAAAATTGATAATATTCAAATTTTAAATAAACCTGCTTTAGGTTGGGGTTGCGAAGCTGCAGTAGAAAAAGCTGTAAAAAGCATGCCAAGATGGAGTCCTGGAAAACAACAAGGACGACCAGTTGCGGTTTATTTTACATTACCTTTTCAATTTAAGTTAGACCAATAATTTACAATTTATTAGCTATAAATGAGCTTGTTAAACTAGTAGTTTAGCGAGCTTATTTTTTTTATAAATATTATATAATGAGTTTAGAAGAAATTAGGAATAAAAGAGAAAATAATGTAGGAAACATAGTTAGTTATTTTGGTGCCATTATGGGTTTATTTTACCTGGTTTTGGGTACCTCTATTTTGTTAAATAAAATTCCATTATTTGTGAATGAAATAGTAAAAATAACTTTAGGTATTACAATGGTTTTATATGGTTTTTTTAGGCTTTATAGGATTATAAAAAAAAGAAACCAAGAATCTAATTAATATTTAATTTATGATAAGAAATCCTAAACCTATTCATATAGCATTAATGGTTTCAAGTATACTTGCAATTGTTGTATCTTTAGTAATGTATTTAATTTTAGATACAAACATAATTAAAGTAATTGTTATTTTTACTTTAACTTCTGGGTTGTCTTTTTTTCTGTTTTTTTATACCATTGAGTTTTTTATTTACAGAAAAATAAAACTAATTTATAAAACAATTCATAGTTTAAAAACCCAAAAATACGATGCAGTTTTAGAAAATTTTGCTTGGGATAAAGATCCAATTTTTGAAATGAGTAAAGAAGTAATTAACTGGGCACGTGATAAAAAAATTGAAATTGAACAATTAAAAAAAGTAGCTGATTTTAGAAAAGAATTTTTAGGAAATGTAAGTCACGAACTAAAAACGCCTATTTTTAGTATTCAAGGTTATTTACATACATTGTTAGATGGTGCTATGGATGATATTGAAGTAAATAAAAAGTTTTTAATGAAAGCTGCAAAAAGTACTGATAGATTAAGTGATTTGGTGGCAGATTTGTTAGAAATTTCAAATTTAGAAAGTGGAGAGTTGAGAATGAACATTGATAAATTTGATATAACCTCATTAACTAAAGATGTGTATGAACAATTTGAAGTAAAAGCAAAACAAAAAGGAATTGATTTATTAATAAAAGAAGGCTGTAACAAACCTTTTTTTGTATTAGCCGACAAATATAGAATTAGAACTGTTTTAGTGAATTTAATAGGTAATTCGCTTAAATATGGTAAATCAAATGGCATAACTTCAGCTGCATATTACATAATGGGCGAAAATATTTTAATTGAAATAGCCGATACTGGTGAAGGAATTAGTCAAGAATTTTTACCAAGAATTTTTGAAAGATTTTACAGGGTTGATAAAAGCAGAACAAGAAACGATGATACGGGAGGTACAGGTTTGGGTTTAGCCATTGTTAAACATATCATAGAAGCCCATCATCAAACTATTAATGTTCGTAGTACTTTACAGCAAGGAACAACCTTTAGTTTTACATTAAAAGCTTCCACTGTTTAAGTTATAATCTATTCAACAATGTTTTTTTATTTATTAAATTTAAAATAATTATAATTGCAAATATGAGTAACGAAATACCAAACGATCCTAACCAAATAAATATTGAATTAAGTGAAGAAATGGCTGAAGGCATTTATGCTAATTTAGCTATAATAACTCATAGCAATAGTGAATTTGTTTTAGACTTTATTAGAATTATGCCAGGAGTTCCAAAGGCAAAAGTAAAATCGCGTATTGTATTAACACCTGAACATGCCAAAAGATTGTTGTTAGCTTTAAACGACAATATAAGCAAGTATGAAGAACAAGTTGGATCCATCAATTTGCCAGATGCAATGCCACCTTTCCCAATGAATTTTGGCGGACCTACAGGTCAAGCATAACAAGATTTTTGATTTTTAAGTTCATGTCACGCAAGGCGTGAATGAAATCTTGTTACGCAAGGTGTGAATGAATTTATAATATTTTAAAAGAGAAAATATTATTTATAAATTTAATCAAACTTATGCAAATAGCCAGAAGCTAGGAGCAAGAGACTAGCATTAAAATCTAATATAATGAAAGAAAAGTTTATAGAACAAATACAAAGCGGATACACTTTTAAAGGTGAATTTATTCAATTAGGAGCAGCCATTTTAAATGGTGAAGTATTAAGTGAATGTAAAATTAACTTGCCTTTAAAAACTATGAACCGACATGGTTTAATTGCAGGTGCAACAGGAACAGGCAAAACTAAAACCTTACAAACCATTGCTGAAGGCTTAAGTGATGCAAGTGTTCCAGTAATGTTAATGGATATTAAAGGCGATTTAAGTGGGTTAGCTGCATCGGGTGTTTTAAACGATAAAATTAAAGATAGATACAATAAAATTGGTTTAACGTACAATCAAAATGCATACCCTGTTGAATTGCTTTCGTTGAGTAGCCAAAAAGGAGTAAAGTTAAAAGCTACAGTTAGTGAATTTGGTCCTATTTTACTTTCTAAAATTTTAAATTTAAACGAAACCCAAGCAGGCTTTGTTGCCATGATTTTTAAGTTTTGTGACGATTCGCAATTGCCTTTATTAAATTTGAAAGACTTTATAAAAGTACTTCAGTTTATTAGCAATGAAGGAAAAGAAGAAATGGAAAAAGATTACGGACAAATTTCTACTTCATCAACAGGAACAATTTTACGTAAAGTAATAGAATTACAACAACAAGGTGCAGACACTTTTTTTGGAGAAAAAAGTTTTGAAGTAGATGATTTAATGAGAATTAGCGATGATGGGAGAGGAGTTATTTCTATTTTAAGGGTTACAGATATACAGGATAAACCCAAACTTTTTTCTACGTTTATGTTAAGTTTATTAGCTGAACTTTATGCCACGTTACCCGAAGTGGGCGATATGGAAAAACCCAAGCTAGTTTTATTTATTGATGAAGCTCATTTAATATTTCAAGAAGCAAGCGATGCTTTATTACAGCAAATTGAAACCATTATAAAATTAATTCGATCAAAAGGTGTTGGTATTTTCTTTTGTACTCAAAACCCAGCCGATGTACCTGCTTCTGTGTTGGGGCAGTTGGGTTTAAAAGTACAACATGCATTGAGAGCATTTACTGCCAATGATAGAAAAGACATTAAACAAACTGCTGAAAACTATCCATTGTCAGATTTTTATAAAACAGATGAAATAATAACTCAGTTGGGAATGGGCGAAGCTTTAATAACTTGTTTAAATGAAAAAGGTATTCCTACTCCACTAGCTGCAACAATGCTTTGTGCCCCAAAATCGAGAATGGATATTTTAACTGAAAATGAAATTGATACTTTAGTTAGCAACTCAAAAATTACTGATAAGTATAATAAGGAAATAGATAGTGAAAGTGCTTACGAAATATTAAATGCGAAGCTGGAAGAAGCCGCTCAAAAAAATGCTGAAACAGAAAATGGAGGCAACGACCCTAGTGGTAATTCGAGCAGAAGAGAAAAATCGACATTAGAAAAAATATTAAGCAGCCCTGTTACCAAACAAGTTGGTCGAACAGCGGCACAAATTATTACCCGAAGTTTATTGGGTGCTTTAGGTTTAGGAGGAAAAACCAAGAGTAGAACCAAATCGTTTTTTTAAATTATTATGCAAATACAAACTACTCCAATTGAAGGATTATTAATAATTCAGCCACAAATTTTTGAAGACCCAAGAGGTTATTTTTACGAGAGTTACAACAAACAAAAATTTTCAGAGGCAGGAATTGATTTTGAATTTATTCAAGACAATCAAAGCCTTTCGCAAAAAGGAATTATTAGAGGATTACATTTTCAAGCTCCACCATTTGAACAAGGTAAGTTGGTTAGGGTTATTCAAGGAGCGGTAAATGATGTTGTAGTTGATATAAGAAAAAATTCAAAAACTTTTGGCCAGCATTTTTCAATCAATTTAACAGCTGAAAATAGAACCATGTTTTTTATTCCTCCTGGTTTTGCCCATGGTTTTGAAACACTAGAAGATGATACTATTTTTTTGTATAAATGTACCAATGTTTATAACAAGGAAAGTGAAGGTGGATTACTTTGGAACGACCCATTTTTAAATATAAGTTGGCAAAACAATGATCCATTAATAAGCGATAAAGACAAAATATTACCCACTTTCGAAAATTTAATTAGCCCTTTTTAAATGGAAAATATAGATGAAAAAGTTATTGATTTAATTGGAAAAATTAAAGAAAAATATAACACACAAGGTCAAAATTTTAAAAGTTATTTAGAAGGATTATTGTACCAAGATTATACCAACTACTGGGATTATATTGCGGTTGATAGCTTATTAACGCTTCAAAAACCTAAAACTTTAATTCCAGATGAGATGATTTTTATAATTTATCATCAAATAACAGAATTGTATTTTAAATTGGCTTTGCACGAATTTGAGCAATTGAGTGCAAAAGCTAAAAATATGGATGTTAACTTTTTTGCAGAAAGAGTAAAAAGAATTAATGCCTATTTTAATAACTTAACACATAGTTTTGATATTATGGTAGATGGAATGGAACCCGAACAATTTTTAAAGTTTAGAATGAGTTTGCTTCCTGCCAGTGGTTTTCAAAGCGCGCAGTATAGAAAAATAGAAATGTTTGCCACCAGTTTTGACAGATTGGTTGATAAAAATAAAAGAGATGAGCTAAAAGATAAAACGATTGAAGAGCAATTTGAATTTATTTACTGGCAAGCTGGAGCAACCGAAGCGGAAACGGGAAAGAAAACACTTACATTAACCAAATTTGAACAAAAATATGGGGATGAGTTTTTAAGAATTGCTAAGCAAAACGTTGATTTAAATTTATGGGCTATTTACAGTTCAATGAGCGAGGTAGATAAACAAAATCAAAATTTAATAGATGAACTTAAAAAACTTGATTTAAATGTAAATGTAAATTGGCCTTTAATGCATTACAAGTCTGCGGTTAAATATTTACAAAAACCCAAAGAAGATGTAGCCGCCACTGGCGGAACCAATTGGCAAAAATATTTACCTCCACGTTTTCAATTAAGAATTTTTTATCCAGACTTATTTACTCAAGATGAACTAGCAAATTGGGGTAAATTTTAAATAAAATTAAATAGGATTATTTTGTTTAAAACTCATTTTTACCTTTATTTGAGAAAAATATCAATAAAACACATGAAAAAAATAGTTGCAATTTTATTAGTTTTTTCGTTATTAGTTGGTTGTACTAATGATGTTCCTGCGAGTAAACAAGAAGAAAAAACAATTGACAGTTTAGTTGATAATGAACAAGCTGCCAGCGATTCTATGATGAAAGCCATTCAGGCTGAAATTGGTTCTGATACTTTGCCTGATGAAGGTGCTGAATAAAATTTTAATTTTTACAGTTGGTGTTAGAAAATAAAGAAATAGAACTGAGCATAGTTATGCCATGCTTAAACGAAGCTGAAACGTTAGCAATTTGTATTACCAAAGCCAACAACTGGCTTAAAAACAATAACGTAAATGGCGAAGTTGTGATAGGCGATAACGGAAGCACAGATGGCAGCCAAAAAATTGCAACTGACTTAGGAGCAAGAGTTGTAAACATACCTACCAAAGGATATGGCAGCGCATTAATGGGCGCTATAGAAGCCAGTAATGGCAAATACGTAATTATGGGCGATAGTGACGATAGTTACGATTTTGGAAACCTAACTTTATTTGTGCAAGAACTAAGAAATGGTTACGATTTAGTAATGGGCAACAGGTTTAAAGGAGGAGTTGCAAAAGGTGCAATGCCTTTTTTACATAAATACCTTGGTAATCCTGTACTATCGTTCATTGGTAGGTTGTTTTTTAATAGCAAAGCAGGCGATTTTCATTGTGGTTTACGTGGATTTAGACAAGATATTGTAAGCGTATTAAATTTGCAAACTATAGGAATGGAGTTTGCAAGTGAAATGGTGGTAAAAGCAACTATTTTTAACTTAAAAATAACTGAAGTACCAACAACTCTTTCCCCAGATGGTCGTTCTCGTCCGCCTCATTTAAGAACTTGGCACGATGGCTGGAGACACTTAAGATTTTTACTTATTTATTCACCTCGTTGGTTGTTTTTAATACCTGGAAGTTTTTTAATGCTGTTTGGTTTTATTCTTAGCTTTTTAATAATTCAAAAACCTTTAAAAATTTTTGGCAATATTCAATTAGATACAAACACATTACTGTATGCAGGAGCTTCAATTATAGTTGGCTTTCAAGCTTTTATTTTTGGTGTTTTTACTAGGGCTTATGCAATACAGGCAGGATTTTTACCCAAGAACGATAAGTTAATGAAATGGCTTGAAATTATAAATTTAGAAAGAGGATTAATAGGCGGAATAATAATTTTTATTGCTGGTTTGGCTGGAACAATTTATTCACTAACGTTATGGACCGAAGTTCATTTTGGCCGACTAGATTACCCAAGCATTTTAAGAATTGTAATTCCTAGCGTGGTTGCAATTATATTGGGTTTATTAACCGTACTTTCAAGCTTTTTCATTAGTGTATTAAACGTAAATAAAAAATAAAAATATAAATGTTAGGATTACTTAAAAATTTACACCACTATGCGTAGTCTGAAGCCGAGCTCCCACTATGCGTAGTCTGAAGCCGAGCCATTGCTGGGCGACTACGTATTTAAAATTAGTAGAGAGTCTCCAGACTCGTTATGTTAGCCCGTGTCAGAGACACTACATTTCATTTTAAATCTTTAGAGCGCTTCGCTAACTCTAAAGATAGTTGATAAAATATCAATAAAATTATTAATTAGCCACATAAAAATATATAAATTTTAATAATTACATTGTATGTTTGGCAAATAATAAAAATATAAATGTTAGGATTACTTAAAAACTTACACCACAAATACGTTTTTCTTAGAAGAATAAATGTATTGTCAACTCAAATAGCACAACAATTACCAAACGATATTAGGATTTTAGATATTGGCTGCGGAGATGGAACTATTTCTAAAATGATTTTAGAAAATAAAAAGAATGTAACAATAAATGGAATAGATGTTTTTGCACGCGAAACTTGTGCTATTCCTTTTAAAATGTTTGATGGAAATACCATTCCGTATGCAGACAATGAGTATGATGCAACTATGTTTGTTGATGTTTTACACCACACTACAAATATTAAAGAACTATTGACAGAAGCTGCCAGAGTAAGTAGCCAATACATTATTTTAAAAGATCATCATTACAACAATGTATTCGATTTTGCGATTTTGCGTTTTATGGATTGGATAGGAAATGCACCTCATGGAGTAAAAGTAATTTATAATTTTAAAACATTAAGCTTTTGGAAACAGACATTTAACGAAATTGGGTTTGAAATAGTAAGTTTAAATAACAATGTTCCAATTTATCCTTTTCCTTTTAATTTAATATTTGGTAGAGATTTGCATTTTATAGCAGTTCTTAAAAAAAAGTAATTAGTTATGATTGAAAAAAAGTTTATCGATTCTCGTATTAGTTTAATATTGATTTATCAGCAAAAGTTCGAAAATCAATTTACTCAGTTAATGCATGGTATTTCAAAATCAAAAACTGATTGCGAAGCAATAGTAATATGCAATGAAACAGATGAAAAAAGTATTTCATCAAAAAATCAAGAGCTGATAAGTAAAAACAAACTAAAATTTGTAAACAAAAACGATTATTTTTTTCAAAAAGCCGTTCAATTAATTGAAGGAACAAATACCATTATTTGCGATGGAATTAGTTTATTTAACATTAACTCAAGTTTAGCGTGGGTAAACACCAATAAAAAGAACCTAGCTAAAGATGAATTTTATGTTGCAACCAGAAAAGTAGATGCAAAGAAGCTAGCAATAACTGATAGACTTAGCAATGCTGCATACAAATTTTTTACTCCATCACATAATGAAGATGCTGGTTTTGGCCAATTAATTGTAAACTCTAAAATTTTAACTGAAACACTTACAAATGATAGTTGCTATTCGAAAAATGTAAATGAACTCATTTTACATTTAGAATTAAAAGATGTTAAATTAAATGAGGCAATTATAAGTGCTCACGATAAAGTAAATGCTTCAAGTTGGGTTGATGTTTTAAAATCGCCTCTTTACTTTTTTAAACATATTATAAATTGGTTTATCCTTTATCCTTTTAAAGAAATTGGTGCTAAAAAGTTTCAATTAAATAATGGAAATTCTGGAATTTACAGGTTGTTATTTTTAGTAAGCACCTTTTTTATAGCTTATTTTATGCTAAGCAAAAGTTTCGATTTTGGTTTAACATGGGATAGCAAACTCCATAACCAATATGGTTACGATATGTTAAAATATTTTGAAAGTGGAGGAAAAGATACTACATGCTTTACTTCGCACAGAGATTATCCGTATTACGGAGAGCATATTAATGTTATTGCTTCGTACATAAATAAAAATTATGAACCTAGTTGGGGCGAATATGGAACAAGGCATTTATTAAACGCATTGTATGGTTTTATAGCCATGCTTTTTGCTGGTTTAATTGCCCGCGAATTGCTTTCGTGGCGAACAGGATTAATAGCATTTTGGGCTATTTTTTTAACACCAACTTTCTTTGCTCACAGTATGAATAATCCTACTGATATACCTCTGGCAACTGGTTTTGCAATTGCAATATTTGGAATTATTAAAATTTTAAAACAACTGCCCAAAGTAAAGTTCAATGCAATTTTAATTTTTGCAATTGGTTTTGGAGTAGCCATAGGCTCGCGTATTGTTGGTATTTTATTGGTGGCGTATTTGGGTATGTTTATGGGAATAATTTGGTTGTTGGTTGCTAAAAAAACATCATTTAACGAAGCACTAAAATTAATTTTCCCTTATTTAAAAGTAATTGGTTTGGCATTTATTATTGGTTATTTGTTAGGCTTGTCCTTATGGCCATATGGCAGATTTAGACCAATTGATGGACCCCTTGAAGCGCTAACTCGCTCATCGAACAATGCTTTTTATGCTTATAACTTAGAACTGTGGCAAGGAGTAAAAACCTATATGATTTATATGCCTTGGTATTATGTTGTAAAATTTATGGGGATGACTTTGCCACTTTATGCATTGTTAGGAATTGCTTTGTTTGTTGGTAGTTTGTTTTTTTACTTAAAAAAGAAACCGGCCATTCCAGTACTTTTGGTTATTTTTACTTTTGTATTTCCATTGGTATATGCCGAAATAAAAAATATAACTTACTACAATGGTTGGCGACATTATTTATTCATCTATCCATCGTTGGTTGCACTATTAGCTTTGGGTTACGATTATACATTTACTTACATTAAACCTAAATTTATATCGTATATTTTAGCAGTTTTAATGTTTGGTTTAGCTGCAAAAACCACTTTATGGAGTATTCAAAATCATCCTAACGAAACTGTTTATTATAACGAAACAGTAGGCGGAACCAAAGGTGCTTTTGGTAATTATGAAATGGATTATTATGCAAACAGTGCACGCCAAGCAGCTGAATGGATTGCCAATAATGAACCAAAAGGGAAAAAATTAGTAATTGGAACAAACAACGAACCGTTGTGCGTGAGTTATTATGCAACCAAAATTAACGATAGCATTCAAACCGTTTGGATGAGAGATTATGAAGAAGAAAAGCAGTTTTGGGATTACCAAGTATTAACCTCTCGCACCTATTCAAAAACACAAATGAACAATGGAGGTTATCCTCCAAAAGGAACTGTTTATACTGTTGATGTAGATGGCGTTCCCATTGCTGCTGTAGTAAAACGAGAAGTGTTTTATATGCCTTTAGGTTACAGAGCCATAGATAATAAACAAATAGATTCAGCCATTTATTATTTTGCAAAAGCAACAGAATGGGATAACAAAAGCGAAGAAAATTTTAGAATGTATGGTTTTGCTTTAATGCTTGGAAACAGGTTTGATGAGGCAGATAAAGCATTTAATAAATCAATTGAATTGTATCCGGAAAATTATTCAGCTTATGCCAACAAAGGCTTAATGTACTTTAACCAAAAATTATATCAAAAATGTATTGAAGCCTGCGCCAAATCAACCAAATTGAAAGAAAATATTACTGAAGCATATTATTATGCTGCTTTGGCTTATTTAAATATGAACGATTATAATGGTGCCATTGAAAGATTAGAAACTGCATTGAAATTCAATGGACAATCGCCTGAAATTTTTTATTATTTAGGAAAGTCGTACGAAGCAATAAAAAATACAACCAAAGCAGCATCTAATTTTGAATTTTGTTTAGGAATGAATCCTAACTTTAAACAAGCTTGGGGCGATTTGGCTAACCAATATAGAAGTTTGGGTAAAACACAAGATGCAGATTTTTGTATGCAGAAGTATAATTCAATTCCTTAAAAAACATTTGTAATAATTTTACGTTATAATTGTATTATTAATATGCCAATAGCCATTTCAAATGATGTAAAAATAAGTGTTGATACATTTTATCAAAACGATAAATTAAACAACATAGAAGGCAATCATATGTTTGCTTACAGAATTACTATTGAAAACCGAGGTGATTTTACTATAAAATTATTACGCAGGCATTGGGATATTGTTGATTCAATTTATGGTGTAAGTATTGTTGATGGCGATGGTGTAATTGGTGAACAACCTGTATTAGAGCCTGGTGAAAGTTATACTTATGTTTCTGGTTGTGCTTTAATGAGTGAGTTTGGTAAAATGAATGGATATTATTGCATGCAACGCCAAATAGATGAAAAAGAATTCAATGTTAAAATACCTGAATTTCAACTTATAGTTCCTTATAAATTAAATTAAAATTCATAAACGTTCATAGTTCCTGGCATTGGTAAACTGTATTTATCAGATAGTTTTAAGGAATCTAAATCTCTGTCAACACTTTTTACTTTTTTAAAAAAATAATTAAAATTAGTAGCATTCACTGTTTTTATTTTTTTTGGAGCATAAGGGTTAAAAAAATTTTCCCAATGAGTAAGTAAAACATGCTCAGGCTTTATTTGATTTAGTATATTTTGAGGATAGCAATTAGTAAAGTTTGCCGATGCAATTTGCAAAATAGCCAAATCTATTTTTTTATCTTCTATTAATTCATCTTCAATTTTCCCTTCGTTAATTTCGCATCCTGCGCCTTTTATTAAAATTCTATATTTAATAACTGAATCTCTTTCCAATAAATCAACTATAAATGCAAAAGTTTTCCCTTCTTTAAATTGGTTTGCTTTTACTAATTGAGTTGAACTTTTAAAATTATTAAAATACATACTATCTGTATGTCCTTTCATAAAATGTACATGTCTAAAATGAGGAGCATGGCTCGATGGAATAATTAGTACACGCATATTGTTACTTATTTTAATCCAATTTTTATTTTTTAATTTATTATTGTAAACAAAGTTTTCTGAGTTATTGAATTTCCTGTTTTTAATAAAATTTTTAATTACATTCTTGGTCGATTGGTCACCATAAATAAGCGCATTAGTTGGCAATGAATCTTTTTCTAATAAATACGCTAAATCAAGCAAATGATCATAATGCGAGTGAGAAATAAATACCGAATTTATATTACTAAAACTATTGTTATTTCTATTAACAAACCAACTTCCTTTTTTAAAATACCCTTCTTTAAATTTAATTTTTCCTAAAGCAGCTTTTAAACCTCTGTTATTCGAAAAAAAAGGGTCAAATAAAATTGTTTCTTCTTTATATTTTATGAGCAAGTTATTACAACCTAGGTATTGTACATAAACTTTATTAAAGTTACTGTTAACGTTTTTTATTTCCTTTATGGTATCCTTAGTTAAAATACCCAATTTTTCGTATTTTTTAGGATAATGGGGAAAAGAACAAGAAACTATATAACTACAGATTAAAAGTAAAAAGGATTGTTTCATTACTGTTGCGAAAATACATTTACAATTTAAAAAAAACATATTTTATATGAAACTCATTAAATAAAATAATTATTATAAGCGTATTATAAATTATATTATACTCTCTAGCATCTTGCGAGTGTGAGTTAAATAGGCGTCTCGCCATTTTATTTTTACTTTAAAAAATCAGTCGGAGGCTTATCAATACATTGACTCGCAAGATGTGAGCGAGTGCGTAAACTTAATTAATATGTTATCGACTTTGCTCGAACTGACGTGCATTTTAAGTCATTTGAGACCGCCTCTTTTTTATTTAATTAACCAATCAATAGGTGTTTTGTTATTTTTAATTAAATACTCATTGGTTTTTGAAAAAGGCTTACTACCAAAAAAGCCTCGAGAAGCGGATAGGGGAGATGGATGAACAGACTTAATTATATAATGTTTATTGGGATTTATAAATTCCATTTTTTCATGAGCATTATTTCCCCATAAAATAAAAACGATATTTTCTTTATTATTTGAAATCGATTCGATGATTTTATTAGTAAATTTTTCCCATCCTATTTTACTATGAGAATTTGCTGTATCTTTAACCACAGTTAAACTAGCATTTAAAAGTAAAACTCCCTGTTTTGCCCATTTTTCTAAATTCCCATGATTAGGAATTTCAAAACCATTAATATCTGAACTTAATTCTTTAAAAATATTGCGAAGGCTTGGGGGGATTTTAATTCCTTCATTTACCGAAAAACTTAAACCGTTGGCTTCTCCTTCTCCATGATATGGGTCTTGCCCAATTATAACCACTTTAATTGAATGAAAAGGTGTTAAAACCAATGAATTGAAAACACTTTCAATAGGAGGGAAAATTATTTTACCTTCACTTAAATCTACTTCTATTTTTTTTAGTATTTCTCTAAAATAAGGCTTATCAAATTCGTTTCCTAAAGTTAGTTGCCAATTAGCTGGTATTTTATTTAAATCCATATAACAAAAAAAGCCAAAATTTTTCAATTTTGGCTTTTAAATATTTTTAAAAAGTAATTATCCTTCAATAATAACTGTTCTTTCAGTGTTTGGGGATTTTACTTTAACTAATTGTGTGTTCAATTTTATGCGTTGCACGCGTAAATGTGATTTAGTTTTATTTCTTCTGTCTTTTCTTTTTAAACGTGTGAACATGGTAATTTATTTTTTATTGGGCGCAAATATAAGTTTTAATATCTTATTGTCAATTGGTAATTAATATTTTTTTTTAATCTAACTCAAATGAATTAGATATTTTCCAAGAACCTGAATTGTAGTGTAATAAGTGCAGTTTATTTGCAATAAAATTTAAATTTAAAGTATTTCCACTTAATTCTTTCCATATTTTATTGTGTTTTCTTGTTGTATCTATGTTTAATTCCAAACACAATTCTGGTTTGTATGAATCAATTGAATAATTCTCGAAAACTATTTTATTATGAATTTCTAAGTAATATTTTAAACTTTTCTGAAAATTTCTTAATTCAATATTTTCTTCAATTTTTAAGCTAAAATCATTATTTTTTTTAACAAATCCCGATAATTCTAGTTCAAAGGAAACTGATTGATTTGCATATTTTTTTAAACTATCAGTTAAAAAATATTCATTTTTTTCATCCCAACTAAATGGTTCAATAAGCATAATTTTTGGAATGAAAGAAACATCAAACTTTATTGAGTTTTTTTTTGCTAATTCACTTACAAACGAAACTATATTGGTATAATTTGAATTGCAAGGTATTAATGCAACACAAAAATTTTTTCCTAAATTGGGGTACATCTAGCTTTTTTTTCGAATATATATAGTTTTATTTGAACTTAAAGTTAAATTATATAAATAGTTAGTATTAATATTTTAAGTGTACTTCTTGTTAGTAAAACAAATTGTAAAATAATTATTTAAGTAAATAAATTGCCAACCAATTATTTTTAAATATGAAAGTACATTTTATTTCAATTGGTGGTGCGGTAATGCACAACTTAGCTTTGGCATTATTGGCAAAAGGATATACAATTACTGGTAGTGATGACGAAATATATGAACCAGCAAAATCGCGGTTGGAATTAAAAGGTATTTTGCCTAAAAGTTTAGGTTGGAATGAAAATAATATTCATGTAGGATTGGATGCAGTTATTTTAGGCATGCATGCCAAGAAAGATAATCCAGAATTATTAAAAGCCATAACATTGGGTTTGAAAATATTTTCGTTTCCAGAATACATGTACGAACAAACCAAAGAAAAATTGAGAATAATAGTTGGGGGAAGTCATGGAAAAACAACCACAACAGCTATGATTTTGCATGTACTAAATTATTTTAAAATAGAATTTGATTATTTAGTTGGTAGCAAATTAGTTGGTTTTGATACCATGGTAGGTTTAAGCAATCAATCGAAAATTGCAGTATTTGAAGGCGATGAATATTTAACATCGGCCTTAGATTTAAGACCTAAGTTTCATGTATACAAAGGCGATATTGGTATCATTACAGGCATTTCGTGGGATCACATCAATGTTTTTCCAACGTATGAAATATATTTAGAACAGTTTAAAATATTTGTGGAAGCGCTGCCTAAAAATGGTTCTATCATTTATAGTGCTGACGACAGTGAAGTAACAAAATTGATAGAAAATTCAAATATTGATTCATTGAAATTACCTTATTTAACTCCAGATTTTGAAATTGATAATGGTGTAGTTCATTTGAAAATAAAGGATTTAAATATTCCTTTACAGTTTTTTGGTAAACATAATTTGCAAAATATGATGGCTGCAAAATATGCTTGCGAAGCTTGTGGTGTAGATGAATTACAATTTTTAGAAGCTATTCAAACATTTAAAGGAACATCTAACAGACTTGAAAAGATTTTTGAAAATGAAAATTCATTAATTATTAGAGATTTTGCCCATGCTCCATCAAAACTAAAAGCCACTGTAAATGCGGTTAAAGAATTAAATCCGGAAAGAAAATTAATAGCCATTTACGAATTGCATACCTATAGTAGTTTAAACAAAAGTTTTTTACCACAATACAAAAACAGCATGAAAAATGCAGATATTAAAGCAGTGCTTTACAGTAAACATGCCCTTTATATGAAAAAAATGCCAATGCTTGAAATTAAAGACGTGGAAGAAGGTTTTGGAGAAGGTGTAAAGGTGTTTACTAATAAAAATGAGTTGGAAGTTTTTATTAAAAATAATTATTCAGAAAATGAAAATTTATTGCTAATGAGTAGTGGTACTTTTGATGGTATGGATTTAAATTTTAATAAATAAAAATTATTTATTTTCGTTTTAAAATTATGAAATTACTATTTTATTTTAATACTTTATTGCTTTCATTGTGGTGCAATAATGTTTTTTCACAAACATCGCAAGGCGATATTAAATGTGATAATATTGAACAAAATATTCCTGTTCCATGGCAACTTTTTAAAGAAGGAGATGTAAACTTTAGTAAACGAATAGTTAGAATTATTGATTTGAGAGAAAAGCAAAATCAAGTTTTATTATATCCTAAAAATGCATTGCCAATAATAATGTATGAGGCTATTAAGACTAAAAAATTAATTCCTTTTAAAAACGATAGTTGCACCAGTGGTTACAGTACTGAAAGTATTTTAAAAATGGGAACAGATACTCAGTTTGTTGAAAATCCAAATCCCGAAAACCCTGAGGAAGTAAAAACCGATACAGTTGTAACGCCATTTGACCCTTTGACTAGAATTTATAAACTAAGGATTGTAGAAGATTGGCTATACGATAAAAAACACAGTAGCTATGTTATTAAAATTGTTTCATTAGCTCCGGTTTATAAACTAAAAATTGCTGGTATTGACCTAGGTGACCAAGATTTATGTGTATTTAGATATTATTACAACGATATAAACAAACCGAAAGATATAAGAAATTTGTTTGCTAAAAAATGTGTATTTAATAGACAAAACAATGCCGCCATGATGAGTTTTGATGCATTTTTTGAAGGAAGATATTTTTCAAGTTATGTTGTAAAAGCAAGCAATCAGAGAGACTTTTACATTAAAGATCAATCAGAATATAAAGACAATGGGTTGGATGCAATTTTAGAAAACCAAAATTTACAAGATGACTTAATAAAAAGGGAGCAAGATTATTATGATAACTAATTTATTTATTTATTAGTTTTTGGAAGTATAAAGCACCAACTCCATAAGCGATACAGTCAAACCAATCCTTAGTAAAATATGGCGATATTGAAGGAATTATTAATTCAAATACAATACAAAAATAAATACAAGAAAAAATCACCAACTTTTTATTAAAAACAAAATGAATATTTTTTGTAACAAAATTTCTTTGAAGTATCAATGCAACACTTAAAATAATTGGTAACAAAACAAAATCATCAATATAATTATCTAAAAATTTAAAATGTAAGTTACTAGCTATTAATATTAAATGTATTAGCCAAACAATGACTGCAATAATAAAATAAAAATATTTACCCATTTGCACTAACCTGGAAGAGCCATTAAAACAAAAGTAGTTATTGCAATAATGCTTAATAGTATTAATTGCCCACCTCTAATAATTGTTTCTATAAATTTAATAAATAAGTTGTTTTCCGAATTTTTAATCTTAACAAAATCCATTAAAACCGATTGATTTTGCCATTTTTTCTCAAGCTCGTCAATTTCTTTTCTATATTTATAATCAAGTATTTCGCCACAATAACTACAAAAAGCTTTTTCACCACTACTCCAACTGTTGCAATGCTCACATTTTTTTTGATTGTAAATACTTTTCAAGCAATTATTTAGTGTTTTAGCAAAACTAGTTAAATAGCTTTAATAATTCTCGTTCTCTGAATTCAAAAATTTCCTTCACTTTTTTATCTACAAACAACCAATGTAAAAAGGGTGCAAATATCCATCCTTTTGAAAGGTACGAAACCCTGTCTTTCATTATTGTTTTACCATTTACCTCTTCAAAAAAGTGCTCGTGATACCACAAAGTATAAGGTCCTTTTAATTGGTTATCAGCAAATTTATAAGGCATGTCCCATTCAGTTATTTCTGTTTTCCATTTAAAAGAAATTCCATTTAATTTAATTTTGTAATCAATTAAAGTTCCTTTTTTCATTTCGATTGGCGATGGAGTTAGAATTTTGAAATAAACTTCGCTTGGGGTAATTTTATTTAAATTTTCGGCTTTGCTAAAAAAATCAAATACTTCACTTAAAGGTTTATTTATGGTAGTCGTTTTTTCTAAAATATATTTTTTCATATATTGGTTTCAACAACAAATAATTAAAGAAGTTTTTGCTATGATATTATTTATATAATTAGTATATAATTTTTAAGCTAAAATTTTTAGGTTAAACTTGCAAGATGAATTATTTAAGAGCTGAAAACCTTTCGAAATATTATGGAGAAAGACATTTATTCAGTAATATAACTTTTACTATTACAAAGGGACAAAGAGTAGCATTAATTGCCAAAAATGGATCTGGTAAAACCAGTTTGCTAAATATTTTAACTGGACGCGATTCGGGCGATGAAGGTCAGGTAGTAATTGACAAAAATATTAGATGGGCATACATCGAACAAGAACCTCAATTTTATGAAACTGACGATGTTTGGACAGCAATTTACAAGTCGGAAAACGAATTGTTACAATGTGTAGCCAAGTACGAAGAAGTAATTGAGCAATTAGAAAAAGACCCCAACAACATTGAAAATCAAAATCAGCTTCAGTATGCAATGGAGGCTATGGATTTGAATAATGCATGGGATATTGAAACTAAAATAAAAACTATTTTACAGCAATTAAATTTAAATGAAAATTTACACAGTAAAATTGATAGTTTAAGTGGAGGACAGAAAAAACGACTTGCAATTGCAAGGGTTTTGGTTCAACAACCCGATTTTATAATTATGGATGAGCCTACCAATCATTTGGATATAAAAATGATAGAATGGCTTGAAACTTTTTTAACTGTAAATAATACTACACTTTTATTAGTAACGCACGATAGATATTTTTTAGATAAAGTATGTAACGAAATAATAGAATTAGCTGAAGGCAATTTATATGTTCATAAAGGCAATTATGCATATTTTTTGGAAAAAAAAGCACAACGAGAAGAGTATATGGACAAAGAGGCTGATGCTGCAAGAAAACATATGCGTAAGGAGCTTGAGTGGATGAGAAAACAACCTAAAGCTAGAACTACAAAATCGAAAAGTAGAATTGAAGATTTTTATGAAACAAAAGAAAAAGCATCCTATAAACGTGATGATGCCAAGGTTGAAATAAAAATGAAAATGGAACGCTTAGGTTCTAAAATACTAGAAGTACAACAGTTAAGCAAAAAGTACGATAATTTAATAATCTGTAATGATTTTACATACATTTTTAAACCAGGAGAAAGAATAGGAATTATAGGTAAAAATGGAGTCGGTAAAACTACTTTTTTAAATATGTTGCTGGGAACAGAAAAGCACGATTCAGGAAAAATAAGTACTGGAGATACTGTAAAAGTTGGGTATTACAGTCAGTTAGGAATGCAGCTAAAAGAAGATAAAAGGGTAATTGAAGTAATTACTGACATAGCTGAATATGTAGAAATGACTAAAGGTGAAAAGTTAACTGCTAAAACTTTATTAACTCGTTTTTTATTCGATCCTAAAAAGCAACACAATTATGTTAGTTCATTAAGTGGTGGAGAAAAGCGTAGACTTTACTTATTAACTATTTTAATGAGTAGGCCAAATTTTTTAGTACTAGATGAACCAACAAACGATTTAGATATTGAAACTTTAAATGTATTGGAAGAGTTTTTAGAAGATTATGACGGTTGTATTTTAGTAGTAACTCACGATAGGTATTTTATGGATACCATTGTTGATAGTTTATTTGTTTTTGAAGGTGACGGAATTGTTAGACCATTTAATGGAAATTACCAAGAGTATTTAAATGAACAAGAAGAACTAGTTTTATTGAATGCTAAAAACAAATCTGATTTAGCAAAAGGAATTGTAAAACAAAACACAGATACTAATAATGTTCAAGTTACAACAAAAAAGAAACTTACTTTTAATGAACAACGATTGTTTGAGCAACTTGATATTGAGATAAAAATATTGCAAAATAGAAAAACTGAAATCGAATCATTACTTAGTTCTCCCGTTGTTGCTACCAATGAAATAGCTAATTTGGGAAAAGAACTGATAGAAGTCAATAATTCGATAGATGATAAAGAGTTAAAATGGCTTGAATTAAGCGAATAAGTTTTAAATTTATTTTACTGTTTTGCCATAAATAAATATTTTTTATAAAACAGTTGTATTCTTAGCAAAGAGGTCTATATTTGCACTCCCTAAAAACGAAATGATTCTGTAGCTCAGCTGGTAGAGCATTACACTTTTAATGTAGGGGTCCTGGGTTCGAATCCCAGCGGGATCACAAAAGAAGCCTTGAGAAATCAAGGCTTTTTTTATGTTAAATTTTCTAATATATTCAATGAATTATTTTACTATTGTTGAAATTATTTATTTTAATGAAAGAATCAAAACGCACAATTTTATTCCTAGTTTTAGGATCCTTTTTTATTGCTAATGCTTTAATTGCAGAATTTATTGGAGTTAAAATATTTTCGTTAGAAACAACATTCGGATTTAATCCCGCAAATATTAATATCTTTGAATATAACCTTTCTTTTAACTTAACTGCTGGAGTTATTTTGTGGCCAATTGTATTTATAATGACAGATATTATAAATGAATATTTTGGACATAAAGCAGTAAAACTTTATAGTTATATAGCAGCTAGTTTAATAACATATTCTTTTTTAGCAGTTTATTTAGCCATGAATACCGTAGGTTCCGATTTTTGGAATATTAAAAAGCTAGAAAACAGTAGTTTAGATATGAATTTGGCTTATAACAATATTTTTGGTCAAGGATTATGGATAATAATTGGCTCATTGGTAGCTTTTTTAGTTGGTCAGGTTTTGGATGTGAAAGTTTTTCAGGCAGTTAGAAAAATAACTGGCGAAAAAAAGCTTTGGTTAAGAGCAACTATTAGTACTTTAGTTTCTCAATTAATTGATAGTTTTGTGGTGTTATTTATTGCTTTTTATATTGGCAAAATAAATACACCCGACCAATGGCCATTGAGCCAAGTGATAGCTATCTCTATTGTTAATTATCTCTATAAATTTATTATTGCTTGGCTAATGATTCCTGTACTATATTTTATTCATAAATTGATAGATAAGTATCTAGGTAAAGAATTGGCCGAAACTATGACTACAGAAGCCGCTTTAAGTTAACAATTTGTTTATGTTATGTTTTTTGGCATTATTTTTACGTGCTTATAATTTCTTTACTTTGCAAATTAAATAAATGAAAAGAATTATAGGATTTTTTACTTTAGGAATTATTGACAAATACATAATGCGTAAATTCATATTTACATTTCTATTCTGTATTTTCTTATTTTCTTTAATTGCAGTATTTATTGATATTTCTGAAAAAATGGATGACTTTATAAAACACAAGCCGCCACTTTCAGCTTTAATTTTTGAATATTATATTTGGTTTATTCCATACTTAATGGGTTTGTTAAGTCCAGTTTTTCTTTTTTTGTCTACTATTTTTTTTAATTCAAAATTAGCTCAGAATACTGAAATAATTTCAATTTTAAATAGCGGTGCACCGTTTTATAGATTTTTAAAACCATACCTTTTTTCCGCATTTATTTTATTTGTAGTTTTCCTTTTTGCCAATACACATTTTTTACCAATTGCTGATAAACATAGGTTAAAATTTGAAGATAGTTGGATTCGTGACAAAGTTGAAACTCAAAATAATAATATTTATTATATGCTCAACGATTCATCAGTTATACATATGGAATCGTATAATTACATTGATAGCGTTGGGTTTAACTGTACCATTGAAGGTTTTAGGGACAATAAAATACACAACAGAATTTTTGCTACAAAAATAATTTGGAATAAAACGATGAAACTATGGACTCTAGAAAATGTGCAACAAAGAACTTTTGTTGGTGATGATGAACCAATTAAAAACTTACCAAATCTAGATACCTCATTAAATATTAATCCAGATGAATTTGTTTTAAAAGCAAATTATGTTACTAGTATGACAAATCCCGAATTAAACGAATACATAAGAAAAGAAAAAGGCAAAGGTGCACCAGTTCATAAATTTTATGTAGAACTTTACAGGCGTGTTGCAGTTCCTACCTCTTTTTTTATTTTAACTATTTTAGCAGTTGCCGTTTCAAGCAAAAAAAGTAGGGGAGGAACAGGTGCCCACATAGCACTTGGATTTGGATTAACAATTTCCTATTTATTTTTTATACAAATTTTTAATGTAATGGGTTTTTCAGGAGTTCTATCTCCTATGTTAGCTGTATGGATTCCTCCCGCTATTTATTTACTTATTGCTTTAATTTTATTAAAAAATGCACCTAAATAAATTCCATTTTGATTAATAAAAGTAAATATTTTCAACTTCATTTTATAGTTTTTTTGTGGGGCTTAACACCAGTTTTAGGGAAACTAATTACACTCCAAGCGTTAGATTTAGTATTTTGGAGATTAGTTTTTGCAATTTTAAGTTTAGCAATTTTTTTGTTTTATAAAAAAATTAAAATTGAATTTACTTTCAAGCAATTTTTGGTTATGATGTTAATGGGCTTTATAGTTGGCATGCATTGGTTTTTCTTTTATCACGCCATTAAAGTATCTAACGTATCAATTGCCATGACAGGTTTTAGCACCATTACTTTATTTGCTTCAATTCTTCAACCTATTTTATTAAAGAAAAAGTTTTTTTGGGGTGATGCATTTTATGGAATTTTAATTTTAATAGGCATTGGAATAATTTTAAATTTTGAAACAAATGCTTTTTTAGGTATTTTATATGGAACATTAGCTGCATTTACTGGAGCTTTTTTCGGTATTTATAATGGTAAACTTATTACAGTTCACAATAGCTCATTAATTACTATTGTTGAATTTATTGGTGCTTTAGTGTTTATATTAATTGTAAAATATTTAATTGGTAATAATAGCTTAACTTTTGAATCATTAAATTTGAAAAATCTTTATTGGCTATTATTTTTAAGTGTTATCTGTACAACTTTAGCATTTACATTAAGTGTAGAAATTATGAAATATTTAACCCCATTTACAGTAATTATAACAAATAATTTAGAGCCAGTTTATGGAGTTGTCATATCAATATTAATTTTTGGTCAATCGGAGCTAATGTCAAACCAATTCTATTTTGGTGCTGTCATTATATTATTTTGTGTTTTCTCCTATCCTTTTTTTAAAAAGAGGGTTGAAAGAATATAGATTATTTATATATAGCTTTGGTTAATTAAAAAATAAGTTTCATTAATTAATAGGTCAATATTGTAAAAAAAAAATCAATTATATAAATTTATTCTATCCTAAATCGTTTTAAAAGATTTTATAATTATATATTTGTCAAGGAATTAAATATTTATGAAATACATAAGATTACTTTTTTCAATTAGCTCAAATGTACCTCGTTGGCTAATTTTCATGTTTGATATTTTTATATGTACTGTCTCATTTATTCTTGCAGTAGTATTAAGGTATAGTTTCAAATTACAAGAAACTAATTTAAACAGCATTGTAACTGTTTTGCCAATAGTTATTGCAGTAAAAGCTTTGTTTATGATTTATTTTAGGCTCTATGCCGGCATAATTAGGCATACAAGCGTACAAGATGGTTTAAAAATTGCTACAACTATTTTTTTCAGTAACTTAGGTTTATTTTTAATTTCGTTATTTTATAAACAGTTTTATATAAAAGATGTAATAATTATTCCTGTTTCTATTATTTTCTTAGATTTTATAATTTCTACATTTTTTTTAAGCGCATTCAGAATTTTTATAAAATTACTTTACATAAAAACATCAAATAATAGTAAAGGTGAAGTTGTTAATTATGTTGTTTTTGGCGCAGGAGAATCAGGAATTATTACTAAAAGAAAATTAGAACAACATAGAGGTTCTAATTTTAAAGTTGTTGCCTTTTTTGATGATGAAAATTCACTCAAAAATAAATCCTTAGAGGGGGTTAGAATTCATGATTTTGATTCTGAAATTGAACAATTAAATAAAAAACATTCAATTGATAATTTAATTATTAGTGTTGTAAATTTAAGCAAAAACAGAAAACAAGAAATTATTGATAAATGCTTATCAAATAATATTTCTGTTCAAAGCATTCCACCAATTGAAAAATGGATAAATGGAGAGCTTAGTTTTAATCAAATTAAATCGGTGAAAATTGAAGATTTAATAGAAAGAGATACTATTGAATTGGATATAAATGCTATAGGAAAGCAATTAAATGGAAAAGTAGTACTTGTTACCGGTGCGGCAGGTTCTATTGGTAGTGAAATAGTAAACCAATTGTGTAATTTTAAAATTAAAAAAATTATTGCATTAGATTGTAGTGAAGAAGGATTATATCAATTAGAATTAAAAATAGCAGAAAATTTAAAAAACCCAAATAAAAATAATATAGAAATTGTAGTAGCAGATATTACTAATGGTGACAGAATGAAAGCAGTTTTCGAAAGATTTAATCCCGAAATGATTTATCATGCAGCTGCTTACAAACATGTTCCTTTAATGGAAAACAATCCATCAGAAGCAATTAAAACAAATGTAAAAGGAACATACACACTTGCCAATTTTGCCATTGAATATAATGTAGAAAAATTTGTAATGGTTAGTACCGATAAAGCTGTTAACCCTACCAATATTATGGGTGCCAGTAAGCGTATAGCCGAAATATATGTACAATCATTAAGTAATTTTATTATTGGATCAAATAAAAATAAAACTAAATTTATAACCACAAGATTTGGTAATGTTTTAGGTTCAAGCGGTTCTGTTATTCCTAGATTTCGCAAACAAATTGAAGCAGGTGGACCAATTACAGTAACCCATCCTGAAATTACCCGATATTTCATGACAATTCCCGAAGCTTGTCAGTTAGTTTTGGAAGCCGGCTACATGGGTAAAGGAGGTGAAATATTTATTTTTGATATGGGTAAATCAGTTAAAATAATTGATTTAGCTAAAAAAATGATTAGACTTTCTGGACTCACTTTAGGTAAAGATATTCAAATAGTTTATACAGGTTTGCGACCTGGAGAAAAAATATTTGAAGAACTACTTAACGACAATGAAAACGCAATACCTACACATCACTCAAAAATAATGATAGGAAAAGTACGTAGTTATGATTTTGAAAATGTTAAAACTAACATTACTGAATTACTAAATTTATATAGCGATCAAAATCCTACAGCAATTGTTGCAAAAATGAAACAGATAGTTCCCGAATTTATTAGTAAAAATTCACCTTTTGAACATTTAGATGATGTTCAAGAATTGAGTTCTATTACTGTTGAAAACCTGCTTCAAAATTAAAAATATTAGATATTCAGGTTCTTAAAAGTAGAATCTTTCTAAATAATATTTATTTATTCACAACATTTCTTAACAATCAATTCTTACTATCTTCGCAACCTGTTGATATTGCTAAGTCTTGATAAAAATCAGTATGGCGCTAACAATATCATACAATAGATTTGTAAAGAATTTGTAAATAAATTAAATGAGAATAAATAAACTAATACTTCTACTATCCGCCTTCTTATTAGGTTCAAAAGTAACATTGGCTGATGTAGCCGAAGGAGAAAAATTATTTAATGCAAACTGTACTTCTTGCCATGCCATAAACGAAAAAGTTGTTGGTCCTGCTTTAAAAGATATAGATAAACGACAAAGCGAAGCTTGGATTATTAAATGGGTTAAAAATCCTCAAGCTGTTATAAAATCTGGCGATGCATACGCAAATAAGATATATAACGAATACAATCAGTCGCAAATGACTGCGTTTCCTCAATTCAGCGATGGTCAAATTAAATCGATCATTGAATATATAAAAACAGGTGGACCTGCACCAGTCGTAGTCGCTGGAGATGTTACAACATCTGGTGGTGGAACATCAGCTTCAGGCGATGGATTTTATTCACAAACCATGCTAATTGGTTTAGGTATCTTTGCCGCTATCCTAGTTTTTATTATTTTTATTTTGGTTAATATTAGAAAAGTAATTGAAAGAATTTACTTAGATAAGTATCCAGAGGAAAAAGAAGAAGAAAAACTACATTGGAAACAAAATAGAAAAACATTCAGATTCAAATTATTTGTTAAACATCCAGTTGTAGGAACTATGGCAGTTGGGGCATTGGTAACCGTAATTTTGGGTTTATATGGTTTTGATTATGGAAACAAAAAAGTAGGTGTACAAAAAGGATATGCACCTGTTCAACCAATTAATTACTCACATGAATTACATGCAGGTAAGTATAAAATTAATTGTCAATATTGCCACTCAAGTGCAGATAAAAGTAAACAAGCATCTATTCCATCTGCAAGTACTTGTATGAATTGTCATGCTTATGTTAAAGCAAAAGCAAATTATAATGGACAAGTATCACCAGAAATCCAAAAAATATACAATGCAGTAGGATACGATTCAGAAAGTGGAACTTACAAAGTTGGTTATGTTCAACAACCAATTAAATGGATTAGAATTCACAACTTACCTGATCACGCTTATTTTAATCATGCACAACATGTTAAAATTGGTAAAGTTGAATGTCAGTCTTGTCATGGTTCAATTGAAAAAATGAAAGTAGTTAGTCAACAAAAAAGTTTACAAATGGGATGGTGTATTAATTGCCACCGTGAAGCAAAAGTGGATGTAGCTAATAACGATTATTACGAGAAATTGCACAAAGATTTAAAAGCAAACAATAAAGATTTTATTACTGTTGCTCAAAATGGTGGATTAGAATGTTCTAAGTGCCATTACTAATAAATAGAAAAACAGAAATCATAATTTCTTAATTAATTAACGAAGAAAAAATTTTAAATGGAAAATAAAAATAAATACTGGAAAGGTTTAGAAGAATTAAACAACGATCCAAAATTTGTTGCCGCTAAAAAGAATGAATTTACCCAAAGTATTCCTTTAGAAGAGGTATTAACTGATTCTGATGGAGAAATGCAGTCAAATAGACGCGATTTCTTGAAATATTTTGGATTTAGTATTTCTGCTGTTGCTTTAGCTGCATGTAATAATATACCTGTTAAAAATGCAATTCCATACATTGTTAAACCAGAAAATATTACACCAGGTATACCTAATTGGTATGCAACTACTTGTGGTGCTTGTTCTACTGGATGTAGCATTTTAGTTAAAACTCGCGAAGGAAGACCAGTTAAAATAGAAGGAAATGCTGACTCACCTGTTTTCAAAGGTGGTGTATGTGCTACTGGTCATGCAAGTTTATTGGGTTTATATGATAATGAGCGTTTAAAATTACCTACAAAAGATTCAAACGAATCAACTTGGGATATTGTTGATAATGAAATTACCAAATCTTTATCTAATGCTAAAAATATTAGAATTGTAAGTGGAACAATTAACAGTCCTTCAACTAAAAAAGTAATTGCTGACTTCGCTTCAAAATATCCTTCAACAAAAGTTGTTAATTATGAAGCAATTTCATATTCAGCTTTAATTGAAGCCAACAAAATAGCTTTTGGAAAAGAAGTTGTTCCCTCATATAATTTTGATAAAGCAAAAGTTATAGTAAGTTTTGGTGCCGATTTTTTAGGTACTTGGATTTCTCCTGTTGAATTCACAAAAGGATGGGCTAAAAATAGAAAGGCTGAAAATAAAAAAATGAGTCGTCATTTGCATTTTGAGAGTAATTTATCTTTAACTGGTTCTAATGCAGATTATCGTTTTCCAATAAAACCTTCAATGGAAGGTGCAGTTTTATTAAGTGTTTATAACAAAATTGCAACAAATGTTGGTGCTCCAATTTTTAAAGTTCCTACAATTGAATTAGCATTAAATTCAATTGAGTTAACAGCTAAAGAATTATTAGAAGCAAAAGGAGAATCGATTGTAGTTTCGGGTTCAAATAGTTTAGATAACCAATTATTAGTTTCAGCAATAAATAGCTTATTAGGAAATATTGGTAAAACTATTGATTTAGATAATTACTCTAATCAAGTAAGTGGTAACGATACTGCATTTGAATCATTTGTGGCAGAAATGGAAAGTGGAACAGTTGATGCTGTTATTTTTTATAATACTAATCCTGCTTATAGTTATTATAATGCTGAAAAATTTAAAAATGCATTAAAGAAAGTTAAGACTAGAATTTCTACAAACTCATCAACTGATGAAACAGGAGAATTATGTAACTATCAAACACCAGATAGCCATTACTTAGAAAGTTGGAACGATTCTGAACCTAAATTAGGATATTTTGGTTTAACTCAACCAACAATTACTAATGTTTTTAAAACTCGTCAGGTTCAAGAAAGTTTTATGAAATGGTCAGGTAATTCAACTGATTTCTACTCTTATATTAAAAATAATTGGCAATCATCAATTTTATTTTCAGGTGAAGAAGCTTGGAATAAAGCGCTTCATGATGGTTTTTATATTGCAACACCAAAAGCTACTTCTTCGCTTACAGCAGCATCATTATCTAATGAAATTGCAAACAGAGTTACAGTTAATTATACAACAAATTTAAAAAATACTGAATTAAAATTATATACCAAAGTAGCTATTGGTGATGGTACTCATGCAAACAATCCTTGGTTGCAAGAATTACCTGATCCAATTAGTAAAGTATGTTGGGATAATTATTTAACTATTGGTAAAGTAACTGCTGATCAATTTAATTTAAAAGATGGTGACATTGTTACTTTAACAGTAGGAAAAAATTCAATAGAAGGTTTGCCAGTCTTAATTCAGCCAGGACAAGCAAATTCAACAGTTGGATTAGCAATTGGTTATGGAAAATTAAAAGGAAAAGTTGCTTCTCATTTTGGAAAAGGTTTAGGAAAAAATGCTTTCGGATTAGTTAGTTTCGATAAAAGTAATTATCGTTATAACGCATTTCAGGGAATAACAATTACTAAAACTGATGATGGGTATGAATTAGCACAAACTCAAACACATCATACTATTGAAGGACGTAATTTAATTAGAGAAGCTTCATTAAATGAGTATATAAAAAATCCTAGTGCAGGTAATAATGAACATGCACATATAATTTCACTTTGGGAAGAGCATGATAGCAAAGGACACAAATGGGGCATGGCAATCGATATGAACGCATGTACAGGTTGTGGTGCTTGTGTTGTAAGTTGTTCTGCTGAAAATAATGTTCCAGTTGTTGGTAGAAAAGAAATTCTAAACGGCAGAGAAATGCATTGGATTAGAATAGACAGATATTATAGTTTCAAAAACTTAACTACAGGAAAACCTTCTACAAAAGAAAAAGAATACAACGATAAAAACGAAAAGATAGATTTTGAAAATATTTCAGTAATGTATCAACCAATGATGTGTCAACATTGTGGTCATGCACCTTGTGAAACAGTTTGCCCAGTATTAGCAACTGTTCATAGTTCTGAAGGTTTAAATCAAATGACATATAACCGTTGTATTGGAACTAGGTATTGTGCAAACAACTGTCCTTATAAAGTAAGAAGATTCAATTGGTTTAAATACAGAGAAAATGATCAATTTGATTTCCATTTCAATAACGATTTAGGAAGAATGGTTATTAATCCGGATGTTACTGTAAGATCAAGAGGAGTAATGGAAAAATGTTCCTTCTGTGTTCAAAGAATTCAAGCAAGTAAATTGAAAGCTAAAATTGAAGACCGTATAATGGTTGACGGTGATGTTAAAACTGCTTGCCAACAATCTTGTCCAGCTGATGCTTTAGTTTTTGGAGACATGAATGATTCTTCAAGTGAAATTTCTAAATTATTTAAAAACGAAAGAAAATATGTTTTATTAGAGGAGTATAATGTACAGCCATCTGTTGGTTACATGACTAAGATAAGAAATGTAAATGAATCGATTGCTGGTGAACAGAAAGCACCAACAAAACATGAAGAAAAGCATGAAGGTCACAAAGAATCTGAAAAAGCACATTCTTAAAATTCAATAATCAATTAATAAATAAAAATAATATAATTACATGTCATACGAATCGCCAATTAGAGATTTGCTCGTAACAGGTGGTAAAACCTATAGTGATATTACTAGAGAAGTAACAAGACCAATAGAAAATAAGCCTTCAAAGGCTTGGTGGATAGGCTTTGGTTTATCATCTATAGTTTTAGCAATTTGGATTTTTGCAACCACTTACACTATGTTAGTAGGTATTGGAGCCTGGGGTTTAAATAAAACTGTAGGTTGGGCTTTTGATATTACTAACTTCGTTTTTTGGGTTGGTATTGGTCATGCTGGTACATTAATTTCTGCAGTTTTATTGTTGTTTCGTCAAAAATGGCGTATGTCAATTAATCGTTCAGCTGAGGCAATGACAATTTTTGCGGTATTATGTGCAGCATCATTTATTATTTCTCACATGGGTCGTCCTTGGGTAGCGTATTGGCCTATTCCTCTTCCTAACGCTTTTGGAAGTTTATGGGTTAACTTTAATTCACCATTGGTTTGGGATGTGTTTGCAATTTCAACTTATTTTTCAGTTTCTTTGGTATTTTGGTATGTTGGTTTAATACCTGATATAGCAACTGTTAGAGATAGAGCAACTTCAAAAGCTAGAAAATTTTGGTATGGATTTTTTGCAATGGGTTGGAATGGTTCAACTAAAGTTTGGCATAGATATGAAGTAATTAGTTTAATATTAGCTGCAATATCAACTCCTTTAGTATTATCAGTTCACTCTATTGTATCAATGGATTTTGCAACTTCATTGGTTCCTGGATGGCATACAACTATTTTTCCTCCATACTTTGTGGCTGGAGCAATATTTTCAGGATTTGGAATGGTTTTAACTTTATTGGTAGTTGCAAGAGAGGTTTTAGATTACAAAGATTATATAACTACTGAGCATTTAGATGCAATGAGTAGAATAGTAATGTTAACAGGAACTTTAGTAGGTTTGGCTTACATAACTGAGTTTTTTGTTGCTGCTTATTCAGGAGTTGAATATGAACAATATGCTTTTATTAACAGAGCAACTGGTCCTTATTGGTGGAGTTATTGGATAATGATGGGTTGTAACTTATTAGCACCACAAGTTTTTTGGTCAAGATGGGCTAGAACAACTCCTTGGTTTTTATTTGTAATGTCAATTATTGTAAATATTGGAATGTGGTTCGAACGATTTGTAATTATCGTTACATCATTACATAGGGATTTTCTTCCATCAAGTTGGACAATGTATGCACCAACTATAGTTGAATTTTCAATTTTATTAGGATCTTTTGGATTATTCTTTTTCTTTTTCTTTTTGTTCATGAAATTTTTACCATCAATTAATATGGCTGAATTAAAAAGTATTGTAAAAACAAAACATGCAATTGAATTAGAAAAACACTACACTGAATTATTAAACAACAACCATAAAATGCCAATTCAAACGCAAGAAATGAAAGGAGATTCAGTTCATGGAAACTAATAAAGTAATTTTAGGAATTTATAACGATCCTGACCATATTTATGATGCAACAAAAAAGTTAATTCATGATGGATACAGAATAAGAGATGTTTATTCGCCATTTGCAATTCACGGAATGGATAGAGTTTTAGGTATTAAAAGATCTAATTTAACTGTAGCAGCATTTATTTTTGCAATGTTAGGTATCTGTTTGGCATTAACTCTACAATCATATACTTCTTATTTCGATTGGCCAATTAATATTGGTGGTAAACCATTTTTACATATCCCTACTTACATTCCTATCACTTTTGAATTATCAATTCTTTGTACTGCTTTTGGTATGGTTGGTTGTTTTTTTGCAGTTAATAGAATGGCTTGGGGTAAAAATGCCGATATTATTGATATTAGAGTTACTGACGATTTATTTGTGGTAGCTATAGATATTGTTCCCAATAAAACTGACATAGCTGAATTAAGCTCATTATTAAAAAATAATGGTGCAATTGAAATAAGAGAAAGGGAGTTTGAAGACTAATAATATGAAACTAAAAAATATAACATTAGCAATTATAGTTGGTTCAGGATTAGCTTTTATAGCATCTTGTTCAGCAGGAGGCGATAATCCTGGAACTGAATATGCACCAAATATGTATCATTCTTTCGCTTATGAACCATTGAGCCAACAAGAAGATAAGCCAAATACCATTAATGAAAATGGAATGAATATGCGCTTACCAGCAAAAAATACTATTGCAAGAGGACAAGCCGATTATGCAAAATACAACCTTTCAAAATCTGTGGAAGGTTATGAAAGTGCGAGTTCATTAACTAATAATATTGTTGCATCTGAATATAATGTAGCAGAAGGAAAAAGATTGTATAATATTAATTGTACACCTTGTCATGGTGAAGATGGTCTTGGAAATGGAACTATAGTTGCAGATGGAAAATTCCCTAAAGTACCTAGTTATGCTGATAGGCTTCCAACCATAAATGATGGAAAAGCATTTTATTCTATAAAATATGGAAAAAATTTAATGGGTGCTTATGGTACAGTTTTATCACCAAACCAAATTTGGCAAGTTATTCATTATATAAATACGTTTAAAACATCTACAGCAGCTTCATCAACTTCAATTGCTGATTCAACAGTAAAAAACTAAATTGAATTAATTATTTGTAAAAAAAAATTATGTCACACGATACCCATATAGAAATTAAAGAAGAAAAATATATTGTTACCGATGGTAATAAAAAGTGGTCATACGGTTTAATGATAGCTGGAATTATTTTAACTGTAATAGGTTATTTTACTTATCATCCTTCGGTTGAAGGAATGAATTTAAGTGCAGAAGATTTACACCATTTGGTATCAAAACGTTTTTGGGCTAATTTATTAGTTGATAGTTATTTTACCTTTATTATTGCTACTTGTGCTATTATATTTGTAGTTATTAGTCAATTATCAAACGCTTCGTGGTACGTAGCTATACGTAGAATTCCTGAAGCAATGAGCACATATATGGTAATTGGAGCAGGTTTATTGTTGGCAGTTATTGTTATTAATTTCTATGTATTGCATGGTGGAATTTACCATTGGGCGCACCCAGGTGTAATGGAAACTGACCCTTTGTTAATGAAAAAAACTTGGTATTTATCAAAACCATTTTTATTAATAAGATTATTACTTTTTACAGCTTTTTGGATTTATTGCGCAGCTAAAATTAGAAAAAATTCACAAAACGAAGATTTGATTGGTGGAATAGAAAACTTTGAAAAAAACTTTAGAATCTCTGCCACTTTTTTAGTTGTTTTTGGTTTTACTTTTTCTATGATGGCTTGGGATTTAATGATGAGTATAGATGCTCATTGGTATTCAACTATATTTACTATTTATAACTTTGCAACAGGTTGGGTAAGTGCATTAACTGTTATTTACTTAATAGTTTGGTATTTGCGCGGAAATGGTTATTTGAATATTGCTACAGACGAACATCAGCACGATTTAGGTAAATTTATGTTTGCATTCTCTGTATTCTGGACTTACATGTGGGTGGCACAGTTTTTATTAATATGGTATGCTAATATTCCTGAAGAAGTTGTTTACTACCGAGAAAGAATGTTTGGTTCTTACAGTTTTAATTTTTATATTAATATTGTTCTAAATTTTGTTGTTCCTTTTTTCTTATTTATGATGAGAGATGCCAAAAGAAACAAAACAATGGGTTTTATAGTTGGTGGAGCAATTTTAGTTGGCCATTGGAACGATTGCTTATTAATGGTTATGCCTGGAGCAATGGACTTGCCTACAACCATATCAGAACACAACCCTATGGGTTCTATTGAAATTCCAAATCAAGGAATAGGTTTTATGGAAATAGGAATGATTACCTTTTTTGCCGGCTTGTTTTTAACAGTGGTAATGAAAGCTTTAACAAAAGCCAATCTATATCCTACTCGTCATCCATATATTTACGAAAGTGCATTACACGATGTAGGTGTATAATTTAATATTCTTAAAAAAGTCCTAATTAACCAATTAGGACTTTTTTTATTTTAAGGACTTATTTTTTAGTTATATTTGCTCTGCATTTGAAAAAAATAGCTTACATATTATTTGCATTATTCTATTTAACACTTACTACTAAAGTAAATGCTAAAATACATTTTTGTGGTGGCAGCATTACAGATATAAGTCTATTTAGTTCTTCAAATGAAGATGCTTGTGAGTGTGATGAAATGACTGATAATTCATGTTGCAACGATGTGAACATTCAATGTAAAATTGATGATAGTAAAACAAACTTAGTGAAGGTAATTAACATAAACTTTCAACAAAAATTTACTTTACTTTTTATTACATATAACAAAATACTTCAATTTAATTTTAGCAGTATATATACAAACTGCTATTATATTTTTGATAATAAACCACCCAATATTTTAAAGCACTTAAGTGCTATTTTTCTTCGAATTTAGGATTGTTTTAGCCATTTATTTAATGGCAGTTGTTATTTTATTTAACAAATTTTTATTCAATAATTATTTATAACAAATTATTGAAATGTGAAACCACATTTCAATTTAAAACAATTTAAAAAAAATGAAAAATTTAATTTTCAGTGCCACTTTATTGGCAGGATTCCTTTTAGTATCGTGTACTAAAGAAGAAACAAAAAAAACAAACAACAATACAGCCACAGAGGCAAACATAAGTATAGCATTTAATAATACGGTATCAGGTGTTGCTATAAATACTGATAATAATAATTATACTAATGCATTAGGGAATAAATATACAGTAGATTTACTAAAGTATTATGTAACTAACATAGTTTTAGAAAAAGAAAATGGAGCGTTATTTTATGCTAAAAACTATAATTTAATTGATTTAAATGAAACGTTACAAAACACTATTTCATTAAAAAATGTACCAACTGGTGAATATACTAAGTTAAGATTTATTCTAGGGGTTGATTCAGCTAGGAATAAAAGTGGATTACAAGACGGTTATTTAGATCCAAGTTATGGAATGATTTGGACTTGGAATACGGGCTACATATTTTTTAAACATGAAGGAAACTTCACTAATTCTGCCAATCAAGTAAAACCTTTGCGCTTTCATTTGGGGACAGAAGTTGCCAGAGGATTTGTAGAAATAACACTACCTAAAGTTAATGTAAATGGTATTAATTCAAAGTTGACTATTGATTTTGATTTGAATAAAGCATATTCTTCAACTAGTAATATTGACTTTAATGTTGATAATGATCGTCAATCACTTGAGGAAGTTGATAGATTTTGGATTTCAAATTTTAAAAGTAATTTAGAAAAGTCTTTTTCATTTAAAAATATAGAATAAATGAAAAGGTATCTTTTTTTTATAATAATTATAGGTGTAGTACTTGTAGTTTCATGTTCAAAAAATACGGATGTAACCGTAAATACAAACAATTCAATTGATACTCCCGCAACACCATTTAATTTGACTGCACCTTTTGGCTTTCCCCCAATAATTATTCCTAATAATAATAAAATGACAGTGGAGGGAATTGCATTAGGAAGAAAGCTGTTTTATGATCCAATGTTATCTTTAGATAATACGCAATCGTGTGGTAGTTGTCACAATCAAAGCTTTGCTTTTACTGATAATGGTTTACAGTTTAGTAAAGGAATTACTGGTGATATAGGCGATAGAAATTCCATGCCCATCATGAACTTAGCTTGGGAACGAAAGTTTTTTTGGGATGGAGGAGCTGCTACTTTAGAAGACCAAGTTATTGGGCCAATTACTAATCCTATTGAAATGCACGAAACTTTGAATAATGTTTTATCAAAATTAAATAAGCACAACGAATATCCTAGGTTATTTAAAAGAGCTTTTGGAACTGATAGCATTACTACGCAATTATTAATGAAAGCAGTTGCTCAGTTTGAAAGAACTATTATTTCGGCAAATAGCAAGTTCGATAAATATGTTAGAGGCGAAGTAGAGTTAACTTTTGATGAATTAAAAGGAAAAGAATTGTATGAAGACCAAACCAAAGGGGATTGTTTTCATTGCCATGTGACAGGAAGTACTTTTACCGATTTTGAGTTTAGAAACAATGGTTTAGATTCCATATTTACCGACTTAGGAAGATATAAAAATACACTAAAAGAAACCGATAAAGGAAAGTTTAAAACACCTTCGTTAAGAAACATTGAACTAACTGCACCTTACATGCACGATGGCAGGTTTAAAACACTTGATGAAGTATTGGAGCATTACAACTCAGGCTTTAAAGTAACCTCACAAAACTTAGCTGCCGATATTGCTTTGGCTAAAAAAGGCAGACTTAGCAATGTAGAAAAACAACAAATTATAGCATTTTTAAAAACATTAACCGATACCGAATTTATAAATAATCCAAACTTTAAAAAACCATAAACAAAATGAAAAATATAATTAAATCAAAAGTAATTTTAATAGCAATAGCAGTAGCACTAATAAGTTTAATGGCATTTACCAGCAAAGTAAAACCTACTACTGCCAAGTTTAAAGTATTTGGCAACTGTCCGCAGTGCAAAGACAGAATGGAAACTGCTTTAGATGTTAAAGGTATAAAATCGGCCGAATGGAATGTAGATACCAAAATAATGGAAGTAGTATATTTATCAAATAAAATTACTTTAGAAAAAATACACCAAATAATTGCGGCTAGTGGCCACGATACTGAAAAAGCCAAAGCGCCTGATGCAGTATACTTAAAGCTTCCTGATTGCTGCATGTATAGAGACAATGACAATACGCACCATGACTAGAATTATGAAAAGGCTGCTGGCAACTGGCTTCTGGCAACTAGCAAAAGAGCAAAAGATCAATTGCCGTTCGGCTTTAGCCAACGGAAAGTAAGCAATAATCAACTCGCAATAATTAACTCGCAATAACCAACTCGCAATAACCAACTCGCAATAACCAACTCGCAATACCTAACACACAATACTCTGTGAAAAATATATTATTAATAGTTTTACTTATTTCATTTAAAGTTAGTTTAGCTCAAAACCTTAAAGGAATAGTTTTAAATACTGATTTAAAAGGAAAAATTAATTCCATACACGGGGCAATGGTAAGGTGGATGAATGAAAAAAACATTGTTACTTCCGATAGCAATGGGGTTTTTAATATTCCATTTTCTGAAACTACTAAAAAACTAATTGTTTCGTATGTTGGGTTTAAAACCGATACTATTTTTGTAGCGGAGAAAAAATTTATAAAAGTGTTATTAATAACCAAAAACACTTTGAAAGAAATAAACATAACTATTGATAGAAAAAGCGCAGAAATAAGTTTTATTGACCCTTGGAAAACAACCATAATGAATGAAAAAGAGTTGTTTAAAGCTGCCTGTTGTAACTTAAGCGAAAGCTTTGAAACCAATCCCTCCGTTGATGTAAACATAACCGATGCCATAACAGGAACCAAGCAAATACAAATGCTGGGTTTGGCAAGTCAATACTCATTGCTAACGCAAGAAATGTTGCCAGGGGCACGTGGAATTGCAGTAAACTATGGCAACACCTACACCCCTGGAAATTGGATAAACAGCATACAAGTTACCAAAGGAATTGGCTCGGTAGTAAATGGATTTGAAAGCATTGCAGGGCAAATAAATACCGAACTGCATAAGCCCGATGTAAAAGAAAAAGTATATTTTAATGCTTATGCAAGTGAGGGAGGCAGGTACGAATCAAACTTAATTTTAGCTAAAACTTTTAAAAATTCATTTAGCCATTCGTTAATGTTGCATGGTAGTTTTTTAACTGCTCGAATGGATAATAACAAAGATGGATATTTGGATAATCCATTGGGTTTTCAACTTAATGCTGCTTATCGTTTTAAGTACAATAATGGACAAGGAATTGTGTTTCAAGGTGGCTTGCGCGCCTTGGTTGATAACAAAACTAGCGGACAGTTTGATTATGATAGTGATGAAATTCAATCTCAAATACTATTATTTGGCACTAAAATAAATGCAGAAAGAAAAGAAGGTTGGTTAAAAATTGGTTATGTTTTTCCTAAAAAAATATACCAAAACATTAGTTTACAAGTATTAGGTATTAATCAAAAACTAGATTCCTATTTTAGTTTTAACGATTATAAAGCAACTCAAAATTCGGCTTACGCCAATTTAATTTATCAGTCAATTATTAGCAGTAGCGACCATAGAATTAGAACTGGCCTTAGTTTTATGTATGACCAATACAACGAAAAACTATTTAATAAAATAGAGTATAACTTTAACCGAAATGAAATAGTTAACGGGGCGTTTTTCGAATACACTTATAGTTATTTAAATAAATTTACCTTGGTAGCAGGGCAAAGATTAGATTACAATAACTTATACGGACTTTTTTACACCCCACGCATACATAGCCGATATGTTATAAATAAAAACCTAACATTGAGGGCAAGTGGTGGCAAAGGACAACGAACTGCCAATATATTAGCCGAAAATACTGGCCTTTTGGTAAGTGCAAGGCAGTTTGTATTTAATAATAATTATAACCAAAATGCTTATGGATTGCAGCAGGAAATAGCCTGGAATTATGGTGCATCGGTTACTAAAGATTTTAAATTGAACTACCGAAAAGGAACATTAAGTGTAGATTATTATTACACTTATTTTGTAAACCAAGTGGTGGTAGATAGAGATATAAACCCAAGCCAAGTAAGGTTTTATAACTTAAATGGAAGTTCGTTTTCTAACAGCATGCAAATTCAGCTTGACTATGAACCCATCAAACGACTAGACATAAAACTGGCTTATAGGTTTTACAATGTGCAAACGCAATATGATTCCATAGGCATAAAACAAGTGCCATTAATAGCCGCTCATAGGGCATTTATTAATAGCAGTTACACCACCAAAAACAAATGGAATTTTGATTTAACGTGGCAATGGATTGGAAGAAAAAGATTACCAAGCACTGCTTCTAATCCAAGCGATTATCAGTTTGCTGATTACTCCAATAGTTTTATGATGGTAAATACCCAAGTTACCAAAAGCTTATTTGGCAAAAAGTTAGATATATACTTAGGTGTAGAAAACGTGTTCGATTTTAAACAAAACAATACCATTATAGATGCCCAAAATCCGTTTGGAAGCTACTTTGATGCAAGCATGGTTTGGGGTCCAGTATTTGGCCGCATGGTTTATGGAGGAGTAAGGTTTAAGTTTTAATTTTTGTGCTACTGGCAACTGGCTTCTGGCAACTAGCTTCTAGCA
>JBAXCN010000011.1:0-58583 GCA_037141455.1 Bacteroidota bacterium | reverse complement strand
TTATTGAATCAAAAAATTAGTTCCTCGCTCGATATTGAAATAAATGAATTGACCAATGATGTAAGAGAATTTATGAGAAGTAAATTTTTTAAAGCAGACATTGGAATTACTGGAGCTAATTTTTTAATTGCCGAAAATGGTATGGCTTGCATTACCGAAAATGAAGGAAATGCGAGGCTGACTAGTACTTTTGCAAAAACACATGTTATAGTAGCAGGAATTGATAAAATGCTACCAACCTTGCAAGATGTTGATTTGTTTTTTTCTTTATTAAGTAGTTATGGAACTGGCCAAAAACTTACAGCTTATAATACTATAGTTGGACCAAAAAATATAGATGAGCAAGACGGACCAACTGAATTTATTGTAATATTAGTTGATAATGGAAGAAGTAATACTTTAACAGCCCACGACCAACGTGAAGCTTTATCATGCATTAAATGTGGTGCTTGTCATTTTGTTTGTCCTGTTTTTACACAAATAGGCGGTCACTCTTATGGAAGTAATTATACTGGCCCAATAGGTTTGGTAACCGAACCTTTGGCACAAGGTTTAAATTACTTAAGCAATGCAAGTACAAGCTGTGGCAATTGTAACAATGTTTGCCCGGTTAAAATTGATATTAGCAACCACATAATTAGAAATAGAAGAGACAATATAAACCAAGGAAACGAAAGTACGGGCGAAAAACTAGCTTGGTATACATGGACAAAAGCCATGATGAGTAGGAAAAATTTGAATAGATCGACAAGCATTAAAAATTTTACTTTTAAGCAGTTATATAAAAATTCGTGGGGAAATGACCGAGAATTTCCTAAAATAGAAGACAAAACGTTTAACCAACTGTGGCGAGAAAAAATGGGTGGAGTATAAAATTAAATTAAAAGTCAAACAAAAAAAGCTCCAAATTGGAGCTTTTTTTGTTGAGGTATCGATCAGATTCGAACTGATGTACAAGCTTTTGCAGAGCTTTGCCTAGCCGCTCGGCCACGATACCTTAATGCGATTAGGGTTGCAAATATATAAATAATATTTACTTAACTGAAAAAAAAGTGCAATCTAGTTTTCTTTTTCTTTAACCTTTTGACTTCCTTTATTATACAAAATAATATTCGTTTTGGTTGTTTTAATTAATTTTTGAAAAATTCCTTACTTCTAATATTTCGTGGTTTCTTAAATCAATTCCGTTTTTTAAATTAGTTGAAAGCATAACAATGTTTACAGGCAAAACACCCGAAAAAATATTTACAAGAGCATATACATAAAAAGACGAATTATTTAAAAGTAATGAATAGTTTATTACTCCAAAAGTAGCTAACCCAATCATTAAAACTGTTGAGCGGATGTAAAATGATTTTCCTCTTTCTTCTATTGACAAAATTTCGTTGAAAGGTATTTCCAATGAACCATTAAAATAAAAGTTTTTTAAATTAGCCATGGTAAGTTTAGCATTAAAAAATCCTTTTTCTTTGTATTGTTTAACAAAATCATTATCCATTTTACTTAAAAACGCATCGCTCAAAACCACATTGTAATTTTGATTGAGCATTACTTTTTTTGTTTTGTTTGTTAAATAATTTCCTAAAAGTACATAGTTTTTACTTTGAGCAAATAAATTAACGCTTACAAATGTTACAAGCAAAAGCAATACTAATTTTATACTTATTTTTTTATTTAATAATCTCATTATTTATTTACTAAAATTAATTACAATTTATACATTAAACTTAACGAAAAATTTAAATACACGTTATACCCCACTCCTTGTGATGGAGAGTAAGTTGACCCTTTTTCAATACCAGGAAGAACGGAAGTAAATGGAATTTTAGGGTTAAGTTTAAAACCTAAAATATATCCCAATCCATAATCAAGATTTGGTAAAAGTTTAAATTGAATATTTCCTTCATATTCCAATGCATGGTTTATGTTTTTTTCTCTGTACTCAACTATATATGATCCATATAATTTATCGTTGTTATTTATAATTATTTTATCAGTGCAGTTTGCATAACTGTAATTAACTATGTGGTAAAACGTATAATTTGGTTTTTTTAATTTTGAAAAAATAATCCCTGTTTTAAAAAACAATGCACTAAAAGATTGTTCGAAAGTAAAATTGTTGTTTAAATTATTGTAATAAGAATTGTAATTATAAGAATAATTAGCGTTTACAGCATTTTTTATTCCACTCCCAAATCCTCCTCTCAAAGTAAACGATACTCCTTTACTATTATCGTGAATATATGAAAATTCGAAAGGCATTAAGTCAATTAAACGGGCCTGAAAACCAACATAATTTTGGTTATCATTTGGTTTTATTTGGCTAAAGCCATTTAAAACCAATATTGAAAATATAAGTGTAACAAGTTTCTTCATGTTTAAGGAGTAATATTAATTAAATCGTACACATCGTAACCGCCACCCCAACTATATTTAGAAATTTGGGTATTTAAAATATTTACTCCAGAAAAAGTATGAGAAATTACTTGTGGGTTATAATTAATATTTTTCACTACATCATCATTATCGCAGGTGCTGGCAGAATAATTATAACTTGTTTTGATATTTAATACCAAAGTATCTATATTATTTTTTGTCTCTATATAAAGGGTTGTAATGGTATTTTCCGAAATCAATAAATCAGTAGAATCAGACATAGGATTAAAAACCTTATCAGAACCTTTGTACGATATTTTAACTATTGTATCCAATTTATCAGTTAAAACCAACTTTCTGTAATACTTATTATCATAATAATTATATGGATAACCACCATCGTAAGAACTGCAACAAGAACCAAAAAACAAGAACAAAAATGTTATATATGCTAACTTCATTTATATAATTTTATTAAACAAATATATTAATTGATACAAATAAAACTAACTTAAAAAAACTTAAACATAAATAAAATAAGTTTTAAAATATTATTATTAAGTTTGCTACTTATATTTTTAAAAACATGAAAAAAATAATTTTATTAGCAGCAACAGCATTAACAATAGCAGCTTGTGGTAACAGCAACACTCCCAAGCAAGAAGCTAACCCAACTGATAGTTCAAACATAAATAATGATACTTCATCTCAAGCAAGTACTTATGGTGCAACTATTACCGAAGATGGAGCAATTGCTTTGAGTGAACTAAAAGCCGCAATGGGCGATAAAAAAGAATTAAACACCAAAATTACTGGTGAAGTAGAAGCCGTTTGTCAAAAAAAGGGATGTTGGATGAATATTAAAGGTGCAAATGGCGAAATCATGCGTGTTACTTTTAAAGACTATAAATTTTTTATGCCAATGGATTGTTCAGGTAAAACTGCAATTGTTGAAGGTATTGCAAAAATTGAAGAAACTAGTATAGCTGATTTAAAAGAATTTGCAAAAGACGACAAACAAAGCAAAGAAGAAATAGCTGCAATAAAAGAACCAAAAGTAGAACTGGTTTTTGAAGCAAGTGGTGTAATTTTAAAATAAAAATTAACAAGCAGTATAAACAAAAATTATACTGCTTTTTTTTCCATTAAATATGAAAAAATCAATCTATTTTATAACTGCGTTTTTAATAATAATTGCATTTATAAATTCATGCGCTAACAACAACAATTCTCAATCAACAGAAAGCAATGTTGATTCTGTTAAAAGTGAAGCCCAAGCTCAAATTTTAGACCCACATCAACCCAAGCCAATGGCGTTGATGATGCGCCAAATGGCCGACAATGCCGACAGTATGAAAGCAAAACTAGCCAGAGGCGAAAGCTTAGATAGTTTGCAATTTCCTTTTATCCGTTTTTACTTAGTACAAGCAACCGATGAAAGTGTAAAAGAACCTCAATTTTACGAAAATGCAAAACAATATCAAACTGCACACAATGCTATTTTTACTCACCCTAAAGAGCAAAAAAAATATTATAATTTAATGATTGGAAAATGCATTAGCTGCCACGAAAATTATTGCAGTGGTCCATTAAAAAGAATTAGAAAAATGCCCATAACAGAATAAGAAATGAAAATTATAATTATATCATTTGTATTAGTAATTTGTTCGTGTTCTATTTTTAAAAATAAAAATAATATGGTTTTAAATGGCAGTGTTACACAAGCCAAATTAGTAAATAACAAAAATTTTAATTGGTTCGATAACGAATATAAAAATTACCAACCCAACATGGAATTGGTTAATCAGTTAAAACCTTTAAAAGAAGATTTAAAAGTGCTAATAATTGCTGGCACTTGGTGTTCAGACACCCAAAGAGAATTGCCAAGGTTTTTTAAAATAGCAAATACGGTAGGCATACCACAAAAAAACATAGAGATAATTATGGTAAATGAAATCAAGGTGTGTACATCGTTTAACATATCGGTTTTAGAAGTTACCAATGTACCCACATTTATTTTTTTTAAAGATGGAAAAGAGCAAGGCCGAATTATTGAGAAGCCAAAAGCAACTTTAGAAGAAGATATTTGTAACTTACTTAGTTTAATGTAATAAGAAAGTAATAAATTTATTTTTATAAAAAAATTTATAAAAAATTAAGAATAATAATACTTCAAATAATTTAAACTTATATATATTCGTTTATTGATAAAGTTGGTTTTATTTTATCAATTTAAACTAGCATATATGGTAAAAAAATTATACTTTCTATTTCTCACTCTACTCTTTTTTTTTAAATTAAATGCTCAAACTTGCACAATTATTCCAAGTTCTACATTGGTATGTTTGGGTAATGCTGTTAACTTTTCAGCCACTTTTGATAGTGGACTAACTCCAAGTAGTTATGCATGGAATTTTGGAAATACTGTTACCAGTTCTCAATCGAGCCCTACTTATAATTACCCTGCTACTGGAACTTTTACCCCTTCATTAAGAATTATTTTTACAAATGGCTCACAATGTAATATTACCGGAACTCCTATAGTTGTAGTTGCATTGCCAATTGCCGATTTTAGAATTATAACTGCAACCACTCAATGTTTTAAAGGAAACTTAGTTTGTGTTAAAGACTCATCGAGACCAGGACCAAGCGGAAGTCCTTTAACTATTAGAACCTTTTTATGGGGCGATGGTGCTTTTGATGGAACTGCTTTAAGCAATAAAACTCTCTGCCACTCTTACACTAACATTAACGGAAGTACAAACTCTTTGGTTATGGAAGTTACCGATAACAATGGTTGTATATCTCGTGTAGAAAAAAACAATGCAATTGTAATTTTAAGAAGAACAGATGCCATAAGTTTTACAACTCAATTTATTACTCAATGTAATATTACACCGGTAACTTTTTTAAATAGTTCAATAATGCCAAGGTCAAAAGTAAAGAAATTTGTTTGGGACTTTGGCGATGGTGAAGTAGATTCAAGCAGTTTAAATTGGCATAACTTTATTCATAATTACACAAAAGGCGGTACCTTTTCACCACGATTAATAGTTACTGATTTCAATGATTGCAAAGATACTTTTAACCTACCAAACGGAGCGCAAAATGTAAAGCTCGATGATAAAATAACCATTACTTATACCGACAAATGTTTTAGTAAACAAGATTATTCTTTTTCGCTTCCGGGTTCAGCAGGTGCAGTTATAGCTTGGTCAATTTACGATTCAAAAGGAAAGCTTTTTGATAGTTTGGTTTACCCAACTTACGACCAAAACCCATCTAAAAAATTTGAATGTGGTTTTTATAAAATTACTGCTTACGCTTTTATAGGAAATTGCAAAGTAAAACTTGATACTGTGGTTGATGTATTTGGTCCAAATACCATTTTAACCAATCAGGATTCAAAGCCATTAAATGCTTATCAGTGCAGTCCAAAAGATACCGTTTATTTTAGAACTCCCCCGCCTGAGGTTTCATGTTTTTATAAAAATGTGCCTGAATGGTTTTGGGATTATGGTGATGGATTTGCTCCACCATGCACCACAGATACCAAAAATGGAATTAATGTTGGCGTAAATTGCAGGTACAGTAAAGACAGTACTTTTGTTAAACATAAATACGATTCTACAAAGCCAAACTGTTATACTGTTATGTTAACTATAACCGATCCAATTAGAGGTTGTAGCGATGTCGATTCAACAACTATTGTTCTTTCAAAACCCGATGCAGGACCCGATTTACCCACAAGAAGAGGATTATATTACTACACTTTACCTCCAGGCCCATCAGCACCTCCATTAGATTGTTACACCAGCACTTTTGTTTTTCAGTATGAACAAACATTACCAAATTGTGGAAGAGAAAGGGCATGGATTAATTTAGATTCGGCTGCTGGTAAAAACAATTGGGATTCTCTTAACCCGCAAAGAAACTTTTACATTAGTAGGTATTCAAACACCGCTGATCCAAATGGATGGGTAACAGTTGGCTTAATAATAAAAAATGGCGATTGTTACGATACAGCATGGTATCACAATATGTTTCAGTTAATTAAAATTAAACCACAATTTAATACAAAAGTAGAAGGCACTTGCCCTCCTTATAAAGTTACAATTAGTTTAAGAGATTCCATTCAAGATAGCTTAGTAATTGCTCGTATTAACTTTAACGGAGTAGATAGTATTCAAAATTTTTCAATTACTGATTCTATTATTAATCAAAAGTCATACTCATTTACTTCAATGAGTATTAAAAATTTAAGGGTAACTTTAACCAATAGAAAAGGTTGTTCTCAATCATACGATACCACTATTTACTTAGGTTATTACAGTATGATAAATGATTTTCCAAATTTTAAAAATACATTTTGTTTGGGTGATTCCGTTCCCTTTACCGAAATTGTAGATTACTATGGTAAGTTAACTAATAATTGGAAAAACCCAAGCAGAGCCATAGCCAATAAAGAAAAACTATGGTGGAATTTTGGTGATACAAATTGGTTTAGAGAGCTTGGAAGTTCACCAAAATATAAATTTAAAAAAGTTGGAAACTATGAAATAAAGTTAGCCTCTCAAGATAGTAGTGGTTGCAGAGATACTGCTACTTTTAAAAACATAGTTAAAATAGTAGATGTGAAAGCAGGTATCGGCCCAATAACTGCAAACTTATTGTGTGCTCCTAAAATTATTCCATTTATCGATAAATCTGTTTCTATCGATTCATCTGCATATTATGGAAATCCTAAATACGATTCAATTATTAGTTGGCAATGGGATTTTGGCGATTTAAAAGAATTTAGTTCTCTAAAAAATCCTATTCACGATTATACCGAAAATGGATTATTTAATGTAGTACATAAAGTAACTACTGCAATTGGTTGTGTGGATAGCATCATTTTACCAATCAATATTAAAGGACCAAAGCCTAAATATTCGTTTTCGAGTGGAGATACCATTGGTTGTACTCCCGTAAAATTAAAAGTAGCAAACACCACAGGAACTCAACTTAAAAGTTGGCAATGGACTATTGATGGTCCTGAAAATTTTGTAGTTTCAACCGATAAAGATACCACAACTGGTTTTTCATTAGTAAAAGCCGGCAGGTACCGAATTTTATTGCTAGGAACCGATTCATTGGTTAATGAAGTAACAGGTCAAGTAGTATATTGTACCTCGGTTTTCCCCGATACTTTAAACCCAAAAGCTAAACCCATTTATGTAACTGTTTTTGATAAACCTTTAGTTAATTTATTTGGCCCTGATACGGTTTGTGCCAACGAAATTTTTACTATAAAAGCCAAAGCCGATACCATGTATAACCAGTTTGTTTGGCAAACAAATACTGGTTTTAGTTCAGGTATTAAACCCAATACCGATACTTTATTTAACTATAGTTTTAAAGATTCTGGCAGTTATTATATTCGTTTAATTCCTACTCCAAAAATTAATTTAGCATGTATCGATACTCCTTATCATAACATTTATGTTAGAAATGTTAAAGCCAATTTCGATATTGATAATTCCAAATCGCCCATTTATTCATTTATAAATAAATCAGTCAGTGCGGTGCAATACCAATGGAATTTTGGGCAACCAAGTTCAGGTACAAACAATGTTTCAAACTTAAAAAATCCTAGTCATGATTATAAAAGTTTGGATGATAGTTTTAAAGTATGTTTGGTAGTAAAAAACGAAACTGAATGTTTTGATACCCTATGTAAAATGATTCCACCCACTGCGCGGTTAATAAATATTCCAAATGTGTTTACACCTAATGGCGATGGCATTAACGATGCTTTCGATATTTCTATTGTTGGCCAATCGTTATACGATTTAAAAATATATAACCGTTGGGGAGGTAAAGTTTTTGAAGGAACCAAAGACGGTAAAAACAACGATGGCATAAACTGGAATGGAACTACCGATAATGAAGGAAATGAAAATGGCGAAGGGGTGTATTACTATATTTTTAAATACAAATTTAGCGAAGGCGAAAAATCGGTACATGGTTCAATTACTTTAATAAGGAATTAGTAAATGTACACTTTAACATAGTCAATATTATTCAAAGTAGTGATACATAAAACAATTTAAAGGGTTTGCTATATTACAAACCTTTAATTTCTATTTAAAATCTAAAGTGCATGTAACTATATCTATACCTTGGCTGCTAAAAGGCACAAAAATATCTTTAGTAAATTCTTTACTTTTTACACCATTTGAATAGTAATAATATTTTATTGAATTTACTTCAGAACAATCAGCTTCAAATTCAACCTTCTGCCATTCATTATATAAATTTCGTGAATAGTAATTTTTATTAAAAATTATAATAGAGTCAATTTTTAAATTCTGCCAAACAGGGTTATCACTATTTATGTATAACCTGCAATTTGGAGTTACCTCAATTATTTTATTATTAGTTCTTTCACCATGATAAACTAAGATTCCTCCACTATATCGTCCATTGTATGAGGTATCATAAAGTGTACTTCCAATATAATAAAATATTTGACTTGAATCGAAAATTAGTTTTTTAAGAATTTTAAATTGAACATCACCATTTAAATTAGTTTTTAAAGTATTAAAAAACGAATCTTTATAACTTCTACCATTTTGGTGCCATGTGGTTTTAAAAAAACATAAGTCGTGTTTTACCATTGGACTTTTGTCTGAATATTTTTGAACATGAACATCAAAAATTTCATACTGGGTTAAATCTTCGGTCTCTGTTGGTGCCTTATTGTCTTTTTCGCAGCTATTTATAACTATAAAAAATGTTAAGAACAGTAAAAATTTTAGTGTTTTCATATTTTTATTTTTTATGATGTACATTCGCAAATATTTGCATAAAATTCTGCACCTGCTTCCACTTCAAAGCCAGATTTTAAATCAATTGAAGTTTTAGCCCTTAACGAAACATTCATACCGTTTGTTACTTTTGCCAAACAACCTGTGCCACCAAATATAATATTATTTTTTACTCCATAAGCATAGGCATTAAAATCGTAAATGGTATTTTGTATTACATTTTAGCCGAAGTTGACATTCTCGCCAACATCCAAAAGTACCGAAACAATATTGCAGGCAGTGCCGATAGCTATCGGCAGCCTGCAATGGCTGAAATAGTTCCAGAGGAACGACCTTTCGGTAATTAAAAAACGAGCGAATCCTTCCCCACCAAAACCAAAAAATCTTTGCGAATGCCAAAGGCATTCGCAAAGATTTTTTGGTTTTCAATATTTTTATTTATTCATTTTACCCCGAATTTCATTCGGGGCTACCGTAAGGTCGTTCCTCCGGAACTTCGCTTTTTAGCCGAAGTTGACATCCTCGCCAACATCCAAAAGTACCGAAACATAATTGCAGGCGATGAGGCCTGCAATGGCTGAAAGTACCCTAACAAAATTGCAGGAGAGGCAGTCTGCAATGGCTGAATAAACCTTTCATCCTTAACTTGCCGAAAGCTATCCTCAACCAAATAAAAAAGAATGAAAGAAAAACTCCATAAAAATTTAATTGGTAAAACCCAATTGAAATCAAGTGTCTTAAAAATTACAAAATAATATCGTCAAAAGTTTACCATGCATAGGTTTTTAAAAATAAAAATTGCTTTTTTGTATTAATGATATTTAGAAATAAAAATATTTATATTTTATGTGTATTTTTAATATTAGTACTTAGTAGTTGCCAAAGGCGCTATTGGTACAGAGATTTTGTTTGGTCATCGGCAAAAAACGATGAATTGGCAAATATTAAAATTGTGAATGAAACACCACAAGTTTTAGATGCTGAATTTGAAAAAGAAATATTGAAAGCATGTAGCAAACAGCTTTTAAAAAAAGGATTTAGGGTAATAGAAAAAAAAGCACCTTTTGTGTTTACGCTAACTATAAAAGTTGAGTCGTATTCGGTAAGTGGTTTGGCGCATTATGGAGGATTAACAACCATACTTTATCCATATTATAACAAAGATGTAAAAGCCATTGTGTTTGATTGTAATATGAGCCAAAGTAAAAAAGATTTGGTATGGAAAGTTTGGGAAAACAACAACGATTTATACTATTTTAGCAAACCAAAACGCGATTTACGAAGAAGTATTAGCATGGTTAAATATTTAATAAGAAGCGCAAAGCAAAAATGAAAAAATTAGTGCTATTTTTATGCATATTATCTTACTCATTAATGGCCATTGGCCAAAATGAAAAGCTATTTAAAAAGGTTCAAAAAAATATGAATTCCATTTATTCTGGAAAATATAGTTTAACAAAAACCTATTCGTACTCCGATGCTACTTTACCTAAAATAGAACAATATGAAATTGAATTTAGTTCATTCAAAAACACAACTATTTGTTTGGTAAAAGATGTTTTAAAAAATGAATTGTTAATTTTTGATACTTCCATTTGGTTAAGTACATTTAATTATAACGATTCCACTTTAAAAAAGCAACTAAAGTATAACCCCAATTTTGAATTGTTATATGCTTTCATACAACCTAAAGCCTTTGTTAATTATCCCTCTTATTTTAAAAAACCATTTACTACAGAAACAGCAAATAACATTGTAATAACTGATACTTTTAACAACTATTCTTTACCTAACTTAAAAAATAAATTTGAATATTTTGAAATAGATAAAAATACTTTTTTTATTAAAAAATATAGCCATTTTAGCGAATTAAGTTCTGATGATGATTTAATAACAATTGAATTTAGAGAAGAAGAAGTAAGTGAAATTAAAACAAATCACTTATTACCAAACTTATTTTTACTAAAAATAGCTGAAACAGTTAGGCAATTGCCAATTAAAAAAACAGTTTTTATTGATTATGAAAATATTCAGCAATCAACTGTTAAGTAAAACTATCCCAATATTATGCCTTTTATCTTTTAGCTTTTTCGTTTGAACAAATAGTTAGGCTAATATTTTATTAATAAATACCTTTACCCACGAAATAAATAATTATCTATATATGAAACAGTTTTTCAAATTTATGTTTGCCAGCATGTTAGGGTTTATAATAAGTGGCGTATTATTATTTTTTATTCTTATTGGAATTTTTGCTAGTATAGCTTCAAAAGCCGAGAAAAAAGTAACTCATGTAGAAAGCAATTCTATTTTAAAACTCAACCTAAACTACGCTATTCCTGAAAGAACTAGCAATAATTCATTTAAAAACTTCAATTTTCAAACATTTGAAAGTAAAAACGAAACTGGTTTAGATGAAATATTAGAAAGCATAAATAAAGCAGCATCTGACGAAAACATAAAAGGTATTTACCTTGAAATGGGAATAAACATGAACAGTTTTGCTACTGTTGAAGAAATTAGAAACGAACTTATTCTTTTTAAAAAATCAAATAAGTTTATTGTGGCTTATGGCGAATTAGCCGATCAAAAATCGTATTACTTAAGCTCTGTTGCCGATAAAATTTATTTAAATCCGGCAGGCGAATTGGTGTTAAACGGTTTGTCTACTAGTGTAATGTATTTAAAAAATATGTTTCAAAAAATAGGTGTAACACCTGAGTTAATTCGTCATGGTAAATTTAAATCGGCAGGCGAACCATTAATTGCTGATAAAATGAGTGATGCCAACAGAGAACAAATTGCTTCGTACCTAGGTAGTTTGTATAATACCATGGTTGGTGGCATTGCAACTGCTCGCAAAAAACAGATAACTGAAATTGAAAATATAGTCAATCAATTACAAATTCAGCATCCTGAAGATGCAGTAAAACTAGGTATTGCCGATGGATTAAAGTATGATGATGAAATGGAAATGGAGCTAAAAAAGTTAACCAAAACCGATGCTTCAACTAAGTTAAATTTTATAAGTTTAGGAAAATACAGTAACAGCCCTAAAACAAATATATCGACAAGTGAAGATAAAATTGCTGTTATTTATTGCGATGGAGAAATAGTAAGTGGTGAAAGTGGTGATGACAATATGGGAAGCGAAACCATTGCTAAAGCCATTAAAAAAGTAAGATTGGATGATAAATACAAAGCAATTGTTTTACGTATTAACTCACCCGGAGGAAGTGCAATGGCAAGTGATGTAATTTGGAGAGAAGTAGTATTGGCTAAAAAAGCAAAACCAGTAATAGTAAGCATGGGAAGTGTAGCCGCAAGTGGTGGTTACTACATTGCTGCTCCCGCTGATGTTATAGTAGCGGAACCAAATACTATTACAGGTTCAATAGGTGTTTTTGGAGTAATGATAAACGCAAAAGAATTATTAAATAATAAACTTGGATTAAATGTTGAAACAGTAAAATTTGGCGAATATGCCGATTTAGGTTCAATTGATAGACCTTTAACTGTTGCTGAAAGAACTATAATTCAAAAAGGAGTAGATAGAATTTATGAAGATTTTATAAGCAAAGTAGCGCAAGGAAGAAAACTTACAAAACAGCAAGTAGATAGCATAGCGCAAGGAAGGGTGTGGGCTGCAAAAGATGCAAAAAAAATAGGTTTGGTGGATGAGTTTGGTGGCATAACAAAAGCAATTGAAATTGCTAAGAAAAAAGCAAAATTATCAGATTGCAGAATTATTAATTTCCCAGAATTAAAAGATCCTATTCAAACTCTATTAAGCGACATGTCGGTCGAAGCAAGTATGTTTTTTGCCAAACAAAACTTAACTATCGAACAATTTAAATTGTACAATGAACTAAATAAAATTATGCATTACCGTGGCATACAAGCCCGCATGAGTTTTGATGTAAACGTGCAGTAGATTTTTGAATTGAGAATTGGGAAATGAGAATTAAGCAATAAGAAATTCTCAAGGTGGTCATGCTGAAAGCATATTCCATAGCAACCATCATTGACTTCAGTTATAGTAAACAATTTACCTTTATAAATTGATTTTAAAAACTAAAAAAATATGAAAGTACATAAAAAAAATCCTGATTAAATTGCTTCAATCAGGATTAAATTTTTATCTGTTTCCGTAACGTTTTGAGCTGCCATTACTAGGTTTGGCTTGGCTTGAACTACTTCTCGGCTTATCATTTCTTGGAGCCCTCCCTCTGGGTTGTTCTTTTGGCTTTATTTCAAAATCTTCCATCGGGTAATCGTGGTTATCAATAACCGGAATGCTAATATTTATTAACTTTTGAATATCCTTTAAATATGCCTTTTCTTCAAAATCGCAAAACGAAAGCGCAATACCATTGGCACCTGCCCTGCCCGTTCTACCTATTCTATGCACGTATGATTCAGGTACATTTGGCAAATCGTAATTAATAACATGGGTTAAATCGTCAATATCAATTCCGCGAGCAGCAATATCTGTTGCTACTAAAGCCCTAATTACATTGTCTTTAAAATCGCCTAAAGCTTTTTGCCTTGCATTTTGCGATTTATTGCCATGAATAGCAGCCGATTTTATTCCTGCTTTTGCTAACTCTTTCGAAATTTTATCAGCCACATGTTTGGTTCTGGTAAATACCAATGCCGATTTAATGGTGGTATCTTTTAAAATATCTACCAATAAATTACGTTTGTTATTTTTATCTACAAAATAAATGGCTTGCTTAATGGTTTCTGCAGTTGACGATACAGGAGTTACTTCTACTTTTTCGGGTTTATGTAAAATAGTATTAGCTAGTTTAGTAATTTCGGGAGGCATGGTAGCCGAAAAGAAAAGGGTTTGGCGTTTAAAAGGTAATTTAGCAATTACTTTTTTTACATCATTCACAAATCCCATGTCTAGCATACGGTCGGCTTCATCAAGCACAAAAACTTCCAAAGTACGTAAATCAATAAATCCTTGATTCATTAAATCGAGCAATCGACCTGGAGTAGCAATTAAAATGTCAATACCTCTTCGTAAGGCATCGGTTTGTGGTTTTTGACCTACGCCACCAAAAATCACAGTACTTGTAATGCCAGTATAGCGGCCATAAGCTTTAAAGCTTTCTTCTATTTGTATGGCAAGCTCGCGTGTTGGAGTTAAAACCAGCGCTTTTATTTTTTTAAATCCTTTTTCATTGCTTTTAGTTTTGTATAAATTTTGTAACATAGGAATTGCAAAAGCTGCAGTTTTTCCTGTTCCTGTTTGGGCACAGCCCAATAAATCTATTTTATTTAATACTATCGGAATTGCTTGTTGTTGGATTGGTGTTGGGGTTTCGTAACCCTCGTCAGTTAATGCCCGTAAAATGGGGTCTATTAACTGTAATTCAGTAAATTTCATTAATTATTATTATATGTTGTAAAACTTTTTAAAATGATATAAATGTGGAGAAGTACAATTATTTATTCATTAAAAGTATGCAAATGTAAGCCATTTAAGGCATTAACCTAATTTTATTATTTTGGGGTGGTTGATGGACGATAGTTTATGGACGATAGACGATTGTAAAAATCTTCGGTTGTGGAATATAAACTATGGTCTTTAAATATTTTATTTCCTAAAGTATTCTTAAGTTTATGGAAAATTGGTGTTTTTATTTCCAATTTAATTTTATTTGATACTTTTCGTATTGTTCATCTTTAGTTATTACGTTTATATCTTCAACAATTGATTGTGCAATAATAATTCTGTCAAAAGGATCTTGATGATGAAATGGTAATTCAGCTATTTTAAGTAAATGAATACTGGTGATTGGCAATATTTCAAAACCAGATTCTTCAATTGTTTGGAAAATATTTTTCAATTCTTCGTGAATTAAAAGCCTACCTAAAGAAAATTTAATGGCTATTTCCCATAATGAAGCAATACTTACAAAACAAGTATTTTCTTTATTTTCAATTAACTCTTTTGTAACTTTAGGAAGTTTTTTATCATCAGTTATAAACCAAATAATGGCATGGGTGTCAACCAAAAAAATCATTTTATATAGTCGTTAAAAGCTTCAATTGAATCATCAAAATTATCTTTCATTTCTATCATTCCTTTAGCTTTTCCAGCAATTCGTTTTGAAGAATTTTCCTTTTCCTTTTGAGATTTATTTTTTAAAAAATCTATAAAATCAGCCACCTCATTTTGTAAGTTTAAAGGAAGGCTTGATAGCTTTGTATATAATTGTAAATCTGTCATGAATGAGTATTTAATAATACAAATATAATTTTTTGTAAAAACAATAACGCAACTTTTGTTAATGCTTAATTATAGAATAATATTTTAGAACCCGTTGAGCACTATCTATGGTCCATGGTCTATAAACCATGGTCTTTAAATCAATAAGGCATGCGCATTATTTGCCTGTTATTAAAATTTTGTTGGGTTGGTTCGTCTTTTTTAATAATCGGGGGTCCACATCTCGTTATAAAAACAAAATTTTTATTTTCTTGAAGTTCAATTTTCTTAAAAGTTAAACAAAGAGAATCTTTTTTAAAATCTTCATAAATTTGCTTGTTATAGCCTGTATAAATAATAGATATCTTATATGTTTTACTTTTTAAACTATCAAAAACAATTTCACCATCATTATCTGAGTACTTTGCTTTTATTAACCCTATAGCTTCTAATTTTACTAAAGCATATTCAATTGGCTTTTTCGTTTTTGCATCAATAACCTTTACTTCCAATTTACCATATTTTAAGGTATCTGTTTGGGCAAATAAATTTAGCCCAAAAAGCAGGAATGAAAAGAGTAATATATACTTTCCAATACCCATTTATTTACCAATTTTACTATAATTTTCTTCTATTCCAGCTACTCTTACTCCATCAATATAATAGGCTGTATTTTCTGGTCGTGCGCCTTTAATACTTGGTGTTTCCCCATTTCGCGAATCAACTCCGCGCACATAAGCAGCTATGGCATTTGGGTTTTGGTTTGGCGCTTTATTAATATACGTAATACTTGGAGGTACAAAATTGGGTATTATATTTCCATAACTTGTATTTGTATAAAAATGACAATTACTGTTATAATATAAGTTACCTAAAGTTTTATTTCTAACTAATAAATCAGTTTTATTACTAATTATTAAAGTGTCGTTTTCTCCTTTTAAATTATTTTTAATATAACTTATTTTATAATTGCCGAATGGTATTTGAGCAAAGGAATAATTTCCATTGGAATCAGTGAGTGTTTGATACATACTTTGACTGTTATAAATAGTTACAGTAACATTTTCAATCTTATTATAATAATCATTGGTGATAAAACCTTTAACTTGATTGAACATTAAATTACTGTTTTGAGCAAATGCTACACCAGTAAATAGGCATAAAATTAAATTTAAATAAAATCTATTTTTCATAATTAATAAAGTTAATTGGTTTAAAAATATTTTGAATTAATAATAAGTCAACACCATTTAAAATAAAGTTGTATGAAATAAATTATTTATAAAAAACTGCTATTTCATCTAGTGGTTTTCTTTGTATATCGGGCACCATGGTTTCAGCTAAAGGGTAACCAATTGGTATTAATAAATAGGGTTTTTCGTTTTCGGGTCTATTCAGCAATTTTGTTAAAAAATTCATCGGACTTGGTGTATGTGTTAATGCTACAAGCCCACAATAATGGATGGCTTCTATTAAAAAACCACAAGCAATTCCAACCGATTCACTTACATAATAATTATTCTTTTTTTGGTTGTTTTTAAATTCGTACGAACGTTTAAAAACAATAATTAAAGCTGGTGCAATTTCTAAAAAAGGCTTTTGCCAATCAGTTCCTAAAGGAGCTAAATCTTCTAACCAATCTGCTGGCATGCGGCTATTATAACTTTCATATTCTTCTTTTTCGGCAGCTTCTCTAATTTGCTTTTTTAAATCAGCATTTGTAACCACACAAAAAGTCCAAGGTTGCTTATGAGCGCCCGATGGAGCAGTTGATGCGCTCAATAATATATTTTGAATAACCTCGTCTGGAATTAATTTTGATGAAAACTCGCGAACCGTTCTGCGCTTATCGTAATGCTCCAAATGAGCTTTACTTCTTTGTAATGTTTCTTCTTCGGAATAAGATGTTTTGCTGTATTTTATAAATGGATGCTGTTTCATTTTTTATAATAATAGTTTTACTTCATTTATTATACTTTTCACATCCAAATCTTCCATGCATTTAAAATGTTTTTTGGGGCAACTATTAAACCCAATTTTACTGCATGGCCTACAACTTAATTTTTTATTTTCAAACAAGGCTTGTTTTACTTCCCAATTGCCATAATAAGGATACATGCCAAATGCTGGTGTAGTATTTCCCCATAGCGAAATAATACGTTTTTGAAATGCTGCTCCTATATGCATTAATCCGGTATCGTTGGTAATTAATAGTTGGCTGTTTTTTACCACATAAGCCGATTGATGCAAACTTAATTTACCACATAAATTAACTACGTTTCCATTGGTTTGCTTTGATATTTCATCGCCATTGTCTTCATCGTCTTTTCCTCCTAAAAGGTAAATAGGTAAGTTTATTATATTACAAATAGCTATAATTTTATGAATAGGAAAACGTTTGGTAAAATGCTGCGCGCCAATTGCCCAAGCTAAGTAGGGTTGGTTTAAATCTAATGAATTATCAAAATGAAAATTATTGGGTAAAAAATAATCTAAACCTTTGCCATCGTTAGTTATTCCTAGTTTTTCGGCTGGTTTAAAATACCTTTCTACCACATGAATATTGGGCATTTTATTAATTTTAAAATTAACCAATAAAAATTTTTCAATGTTTAGTTTGGGAAAAGAATGTGCTTTTACACCAAGTGCTATTTTGAATATGAGTGTACGAATATTATTATGCAAATCAATTACAAAATCAAAGTTTTCTGCTTGTAATTCTTTGGCTTTAGCTATTAAGCTTTTATCTAATACATGTAATTTATTTATAAATGGATTTGTATTTAAAATATTTTCAAAATTAGGTTTGGTTAAGTAATGTATTTCGGCATTTAGTTGTTGCTTTAAACACCTAATTACAGGCGTGGTAAGCACTATATCGCCAATGGAACTAAAACGGATGATTAATATTTTCATTCAAGTACAATATTAATCTTTATACAAAACATATTTTTTTCGAATAGCTTTAAATTTATCCAAATCTGCTTGCCATGTTTTTTCAATTTCTGCTGCTGTAAGCCCAGCAATTATTTGCTTTCGCAATAAATCTGACCCTGCCAATTTATCGAAAAAAGGATTAAAAAAAGGCGTAGAATCATTGTATATTTTATAAAAATCTATTATCCATTTTAAATTAAGTTTATTAATACTTTTAGCTTCGTTACTTAGTAAAAATCCTTTACATAGTTGGTTTTTAAATGGAGGATTTTCAGCTACCCCTGGAATAGAAGTGGGAGTAAATAAATAATCACCAATGGTACAATTAGAAAACCCAATACACTCAAAAGGTTTTTCGGTTCCTCTGCCCAAACTTACATTTGTTCCTTCAAAAAAACACAAACTGGCATACAACCTAATGGCATTATAAGTTTTTAAATTAGGCGAAGGAAAAACAGGAGGCATATACTCACTTTTATGGTTGTAATTTTGCATTTTTACCACTATTAATTTACACTTTATTTTGTTCTTTAACCATGCTTGTCCGTTTATCATTAGGGCATATTCCCCCATTGTCATTCCGTGTAAAACGGGTATAGGATGCATTCCCACAAACGATTTATAGTTGGTATCCAACACAGGCCCATCAATTATATCACCATTCGGATTTGGTCTATCTAAAACAATGAGCGTTTTTTTTGTTTCTGCTATTGCTTCCATTACATAGTGCAAAGTACTTATATAAGTATAAAATCTAGCGCCTACATCTTGCAAATCAAACAAAATTACATCTACATTTTTTAATTGAGCTGCTGAGGGTTTTTTGTAATTTCCATAAAGCGAAATAATGGGTAATCCTGTTTTTTTATCAATGCTACTTTTTATTTTTTCACCAGCAGAAAAGTTGCCGCGTAAGCCATGTTCGGGTGAAAAAAGAGTGGTCACATTTACTTTTAAACCGATTAAAGTATCAATTAAATGCGTATTGTTTACTAAACTACTTTGGTTTACAACCAGCCCTATTTTTTTATTTTTAAGCAATGGTAAGTAGTTGTTTAACCTAGCCGAACCTAAAATTATTTGAGCATTTACGTTTAAAGCAAGGAACCAACATGCTAAAAAACAAATGCTTATTTTAAACTGCCAAAAACTAAATTGAATTGGCTTATATTTGAACTTTCCTTTATTCATTTCTGTTGCAATTAAGTTTTTTTATATCAAAACGTTTAAGCCAAAGTAAACAAACATCATTTAGTAAATTGATTGTTCGTATTGCTACATTGGCGGTAGCCATTAGTGTTACTGTTATGCTGTTATCTATTGCTATTTCTAGGGGTTACAAGGAGCAAGTAAGTCAAAAATTGTCTGAATTTCAATCGCATATTGTAATTAGTAATTTAGATCAAAATCAATCATATCAAAGCTTACCCATTGAAACCAATACAGATTTAGAACAATTTATTAACCCTACTAATGGTTTTACTCATTTTCAAAAATATGGAATTAAAGCTGGAATTATTAAAACCAATGACGATTTTCAGGGCATAGTTTTAAAAGGGGTCGATAAACAATTTGATTTTAACTATTTAAAAAAAAATTTAATCGCAGGAAAAATTCCCCTATTTGATTCAGTAAAACCATCAAACGAAATTTTAATTTCATCGTCATTGGCATTAAAATTAGGCTTTAAGCCAAATAGCGATGTGTTTGTATATTTTATTCAGGACCCACCAAGAGTACGAAAATTTAAAGTCTGTGGCATTTTTGATACCAACCTTGGCGAGTTAGATGATTTGTATGCCATTGTTGATTTAAAGCAAATTCAAAAATTAAACGGCTGGCCTACCAATTATTTTACCGGATACGAGGTTTTTATAAATAATTTTGACTCCTTGGCTGCAAAAGTTGATTTACTTGCAACTGTTACTCCTTATACGTTAGGTATTTCACCCATTAATGAAATTTATCCAGAACTATTTAACTGGCTTAATATGTTGGATGTAAATGTTTTAATTATTTTAATTTTAATGGCAGCCGTAGCAATTATTAATATGGTTACTGCATTATTAATTTTAATAGTAGAACGTAGCAATATGATTGGCATGTTGAAATCGTTGGGTTTAAATAATAAAAACATCATTAAAATTTTTATGAATTTAGCTTCTTTTATTATTTTCAGAGGCTTATTAATTGGCAATTTAACGGCATTAGGAATTGGATTTATGCAGCAATATTTTGGTATAATAAAGCTTTCAGAAAAAGATTATTATGTGAGTGAAGTTCCCGTTTCGTTTCACCTTTCAGATTTTGTATTAATTAACTTATCGTGCTTTATTATTTGCTTTATTCTATTGCTTTTGCCTGCAAATATTATTAGCAAAATAAGTCCAGTAAAGTCAATTCGTTTTGATTAAATTTATTACAATTAAACCCTAATTTTTTACGATATTTGCCCCAATGAATAATCCATTAGTTAGCATTATAACTCCAAGTTTTAACCAAGCTCAATTTTTGGAACAGACTATCCTATCAGTAATAAATCAAACTTACAAAAACATAGAATATTTTGTAATGGATGGTGGTTCAAACGATGGAAGCTTAGAAATTATTAAAAAACACGATGCAAACATTACTTTTTGGCAGAGTAAAGCAGATTTAGGGCAAGTAGATGCCATAAACCAAGCATTTAAAATGTGTAAAGGCGAAATTATTTGTTTTATAAATTCAGACGATGTATTAATGCCCAATGCGGTGCAAACTGCTGTAACTTGTTTTGAAATAAACCATGAAATTGGTTTAGTGCATGGCAATTGTTCCACTATTGACGAAAACGGTAACGAAATAAAACCTAAAGTTGGTAACCCTGTAAAATTTAAAGAATTATTAAATATAGGTATGTTGCCTAGTATTTTTCAACCGTCTTGTTTTTTTAATAAAAGTCAAATTAAACGCGATTACTTTTTAGATGGTCGTTTTAACTACGCATTTGATTATGAATTGATTTTGTATTTAGTAAAAAATTCAATTAGTTTTTACACCAACATGCACATGGCTGCTTACCGTGTTCATTCAAAAGCCAAAAGCCAAAATATAAATGCTGCATTTAAAGAAAAACTTCAAGTTCAATTAATGTATATGAAAGGCATTAATTTAAAATGGGTTTGGCGAAAACTTAAAACTATTTTTAGTAAAAAATAATGTTTGGTTTTATTAAAAAATTAATACCAAATAGTGTTAAATATCCGTTTTACTATTTGTTTAAAGCACCTCAACGCTCCTTTGCCCCTTACAGTATTTATAACGATTTAAAAGGAATTGCTATTTATATTTGGTATAAAATTTTTCCTTTTAAAAAATTAAAACCAATAACTATTTGCACAGGCATTTATAACAGAAGCGAAAATTACTTAAATTATTTATTACAAAGTATAAACGAAGTCCAGCACCAACATTTAATAACACTTTCAGTATTTGATTGCAACTCGAACGATGTTGAAAATTTAGAAAATGAAATAAAAAAATACTGGAAAGGGAAACTTATTTTTAATAAAGAAACCATAAAATTCAATCGTTCATACACATTTAACAAAGCTGTAAATCAAAGCAACACTGAAATTATTTTTATATGCGATGCTGATTTAAGTTTACCAAAAAATATTGTTGAATCAGTCAATTTTTATACTGCAAATAATAGAGTTTGGTATCCTATATTTTTCTTTTTGTATAAAAACAAACCTGCCGTAATTAATAAAAATAATGGTGAATGGGAGCAGTATGGAAGTAAAGGAATGTTAGCCTGTTTGAAAAATAGTTGGACTGAAATTAGTGGTTTAAATGAAACTTATACCACTTGGGGAAATGAAGACACAGAACTTTGGGAACGCTTTCATAAAAATGGTTTTACAATCGTTAGAAATAGGGCAAAAATATTGCACCATTGGCACAGCAGCCACAACCCAAAGTATAAGTTTATGAACTAAAGCAAAAAAAAGCACCTTTTAAAGATGCTTTTTTAAAATTCTTGTTAAACCTTATTTTACTCTTTCCGAGTATGATTCAGTTCTTAAATCAACTTTTATTTTTTCGCCTACATTTACAAATAAAGGAACCATTATTTCAGCTCCAGTATCTAATGTTGCAGGTTTTAATGTATTGGTTGCTGTATCGCCTTTTACGCCCGGTTCGGTGTATGTAATTTCATATATTCCAAAATTAGGTGGCTCCACTCCTATTACCGAATCGCTTTCAAAAGCTACTTTCAAAATCATTTCTTCTTTTAAAAATTTGGCTGTACTTCCTATGGTACTTTCCTCCACATATATCTGATCAAAAGTTTCCGGATCCATCAATACCATGCTGTTACCGTCTTTATACAAATATTGCATTTCTTTGTGTTCTACACGCATCATTTCAACACTTTCGCCTGCTCTTAAACGCTGTTCAATTTGTTTACCGCTTTTTACATTGCGCAAAACTACTTGATAAAACGCACGTAAATTTCCTGGTGTGCGGTGTTGGTATTCCATTACTTGGCATAACTCGCCATTGTATTTTATAAAACAACCTTTAAATAAATCGCCTGTACTTGCCATTGTTTATTATATTTTTTTATTATTAATTTTTAAAGAAGCGCGAAAATACATTTTAGTTTTTAGTTTACAATAGTTAAACCCAAACTATAAGTCGCTATAAAATTGTATTTGTTTCACAAAGTGTTTCCAAACCACACTTTTACTATAAATTCCATGTATGTGTTTGTTTTTAATTTGAGATTGAACTTTTCTGCGCAATTTTACCCATTTAAAAAAATGTTTAGCAAACTGAAAATGAGCTTTGTGAATGGCCAAACTATGTTTTGGAAATCCATTTATTAAGAAAAAACCTGAACTTAATAAGTCTAAAAAATGCCTAAAGGGTATAAGCCACAATGCCTGATAAAAGGGTAAGTTTTTATGCATCATAATCAATGAGTTTCTAAAATTTAGAAACGTTTTTTTGTCGCTTAATTTGCTTAAAGTTCCTCCACCCAAATGGTAAACATGGCTTTGAGGTACCGTAATAATTTTATAACCTAACAATTGTAAACGCCAACACAAGTCAACTTCTTCCATATGTGCAAAAAAGTTGGCATCAAAACCTTCGGCTTCGTGAAATGCTTTTGATTTTATAAATAAACAAGCACCAGTTGCCCAAAAAACTTCTGTAATTTCATTGTACTGGTTTTTGTCTTCTTCACAATTTTCAAAAAGCCTTCCTTTACAAAATACGTAACCAAATTTATCAATAAATCCTCCTGCAGCTCCTGCGTATTCAAAAAAATTTTTATTGTTGTACTGCAACATTTTAGGTTGCGCAGCCACAATTCTATCATCCGCTTCCATGGCTTCTATTACAGGTAAAATCCAGTTTTCAGTAACTTCAATATCGTTGTTCAACAATACATAATAATCGGCTTCTACATATTTTAAAGCTTGATTATAACCGCCTGCATAGCCATAATTATAACCATTTTGTACTATTTTTATTTGCGGATAATTTTCTTCAATAAATTTAATCGAATCGTCACTTGAATGATTATCGGCCAATACAATTTCCAAATTAGGATAAATACTTGCAACCACCGAAGGCAAAAATTTTTGCAAATATTCTACCTTGTTCCAATGAATAATTACTACGGCTACTTTTGGGTATTTATGCATCTGCTAAATTTTCTGCCCCTTTTTTATAAGGAATATAAACAAACTGAGCCGTTGTAGGTGTAAGCCAAAGCACGCAACAATGGGTTTTATAACCTTTATAGTTTTCTTTAAAATCGTTTTCTTTTTTTACATCAATCACCTTATTTTCAACTAGCTCTTCCATGGTTGATGCATAAATGTCGTTATCTCGAGCATAATCAGCTCTCGATAAAATTAATTCTCCTATTTTTACTTCATGCTCACTTGCAATAAAAACGGGGTATTGAGTAAAACCTTCTTTTACCATATCAACGGCCACTTCCTTTATTGAATAACTGTAAAAATCAATATCAGCTTTTAGGGCGTTTAGTTGTATTTCAAATGCTTCGTTCATTATTTAGGTTGGCGAATATAACAATTGCTTTGAATTGAACAAAATTGACAATAGTTTATAGACGATAGACCATGAACCATAGTAGATTGATTCAAATTTTTAAATAAAATTATGCTTTTTTATTACAATTTTTTTATTAGTTTTTTTCACAAAGTTCGCCAAAACTCACTTTTTTTGCTAGTTTTGGCGAACTTAATTTTATTATGAGCAAATTAATTGGCAGAATATCAGAGATTAATATTCTTGAAGCAGCAAAGCAAAATAACAAGTCGGAGTTAATTGCTGTGTATGGAAGAAGACGAGTTGGTAAAACTTTTCTTATTCGAGAATATTTAAAAAAAGAGTTGGTTTTTGAAATTGCCGGATTATTTCATGGTACTACTAATAATCAACTTCAAAATTTTACAAAGGAACTAAACGCACGAAATACAAAAGCAAATTTTGATACTCCTAAAAATTGGCTAGCAGCTTTTGCGCTATTAGAAAATTACCTCAACAAACTAACCTCTAACAAAAAGAAAGTTATTTTTATAGATGAGTTTCCTTGGCTTGCTTCACCACGGTCAAAATTTTTAATGGCTTTTGAAAACTTTTGGAATCAATATGCATCCAAACGTGGTGATTTAATAGTAGTTATTTGCGGCTCTGCAGCATCATATATGGTAAAAGAAATATTGAATAATAAAGGTGGACTGCATAATAGAATTACGCGTAAAATCAGGCTCTTACCTTTTAATTTAAACGAAACCGATGTGTTTTTAAAGAGTAGAGGAATTCGTTATTCGCATTACGATGTTTTGCAAATTTATATGTGCATGGGCGGTGTTCCTCATTACCTTGACAAGCTTCAAAAAGGATTAAGTGTAGCACAAAATATTGATCAATTGTGTTTTGATAAAGATGGAGTTTTACACGATGAGTTCAATCAGCTTTTTACTTCATTGTTTGATAATTCAGAAAAACACAGAACCATTGTTAAAACTTTGGCCAAATGCAAAAAAGGCATTACACGTCAAGATTTGATAATTCAAAGTGGTATTCCAAGTGGCGGTGATTTTTCACTTAAATTAGAGGAACTCATTGTTTCGGGTTTTGTAAGTGAATACGCTTATTATAAAAATAAAAAGCAACTTGTTCTTTACAGGCTTTCTGATGAATATTCGCTTTTTTATTTAAAATTTATACAACCTAATAAAGCCGAAGGCGCTGGAACTTGGCAACGACTATTTAAAAAACAAACTTATACTTCATGGTCAGGTTTTAGTTTTGAAACCATTTGTTTGAAACACATTTACCAAATTAAAAAGGCGCTTCGCATTGATGCTGTTTATTCAACTAGTAGCTGCTGGTTTAACAAAAATGCTCAAATTGATTTGCTCATAGACAGAGATGATAATATTTTAAACCTTTGTGAAATGAAATTCTATAATGCTGCTTTTTCTATTGATAAACAATATTATTTAAACTTAAAAAATAAAATAAATGAATTTCAAAAAGAAACAACTAAAAGCAAAAATATATACTTAGTAATGCTAACAACTTATGGAATTAAACCAAACGAATATAGTGCAGAGTTAGTTCAAAACTCACTAAATATGAGCTGTTTATTTGAGTAAATAAAAATTAAAGTTCGCCAAAACTCACTTTTTTTGCTAGTATTGGCGAACTTTAGCTTTTGTTATAACAATTACTTTGAATTGAAAAAAATTGACTGTAGTTAATAGGCCAAGGACGATAGACCATAGTTTATAGACGATTGACCATTGTTAATTTTTGGGGGCTATGGTTGAGTTTTTTAAATTATTAACTCCGAAGGAGTTGAATTTGAATAGCACCGAGTGAAACTCGGTGATGAAATTAATAAATTTAAAAACAACTCTGAAGGAGTTGAAAAGCTGAAAACATGGAATTTGAATTTGACAATGTTATTCAGAATTGTGTTTTAATAATAAATATTTTTTGTAAAATATTCAACTCCTTCAGAGTTGCTTTGATGTGTATTTTCATTTTCCCTGCATTTCATGCAGGGTTATTCAAATTCAACACCTACGGAGTTGTTAAAAAAAATAATGGTTAAATTTACTTCGGAACAAGTTTTATTTTTTATAAAAGATTGACCATAGTTGATTTGTTGGGAATAGCCTATTTTATTTAAACTGCTAATCTTAATCTTCCATCTTCTATCGACTATGGTCCATCGTCTATCGTCCATGATCTATCGTCCAACGTCTATAAACTATTCTAAAAAAATAGTAATAATGGCATTATAATTGCAAATCAATTTCCGCTACTATTAAGTACAAAAACATGAAATTAGAAAGCCATAATTTAGTTAAAAGATATAAGAAAAGAACCGTTGTTGACCACGTGTCGATTGAAGTAGAACAAGGTGAATGTGTTGGTTTATTGGGTCCAAATGGCGCTGGTAAAACCACCACTTTTTACATGACAGTTGGGTTAATTAAACCCGATGAAGGAACTGTTACTTTAGATGGCGAAGATTTAACTGCCATGCCTATGTATAAAAGGGCGCAAAAAGGTTTAGGTTATTTACCTCAGGAAGCTAGTATTTTTAGGACTTTAAGTGTAGAAGACAATATAAAAGCTGTTATGGAACTTACTAAAATGAGTAAAGAAGAGCAGCGCGATAAGTTAGAATCGTTGATTGACGAATTTACCTTACACAAAGTGCGTAAAAGCATGGGAAATGTATTGAGCGGAGGCGAAAGACGTAGAACTGAAATAGCTCGTGCATTGGCTGTAAACCCAAAGTTTATTTTATTAGATGAACCTTTTGCGGGAATTGACCCCATTGCGGTGGAAGATATTCAAGTAATAGTAGCAAAATTAAAACATAAAAATATTGGTATTTTAGTAACCGACCACAATGTGCACGAAACGCTTTCTATTGTTGACAGGGCCTATTTACTTTTTGAAGGAAAAATTTTAAAAGCTGGAACTGGCCAAGAACTAGCTGATGACGAGATGGTGCGAAAAGTTTATTTGGGTCAGAACTTTGTGTTGAGGTAGTGGTTAGCGGCTGGCAGCTAGCTTCTGGCAGCTGGCAGCTGGGAGGGTTTTTCTAATATTTTGCCTGTGGTTGGTGTTTTCACCAACCTTTTTGCTGCTGCTTGCGTTTAAGCCAAGCGGCACCTATAGCATAGAAATATAAATTTAACTTTGTTTTTTTAACTTTTATCCGCATGTTCACATCCAGTTTGTGTCCGTTAGCTAACGGATTCACACTCTGACGTTAGGTGCAAGCTTATCGGACCGACAGGGCAACCTTTGACCGGAGTATAATTAGACACTGAATGACTGTCCCCTTTTTCGATTTTATCGGCAGACTTTGACTTAATTTTTAGAGTGTGCCTTTTTAATTTCAGTTCGGTGTTGGGAGACAGTAATTAAGTGTCTTACAGACTTTGATTAACGGCTAAACAAACAATACGACACGACAGCAACTAACATTTGTAACGTGACTTTTTTTATTGTGTTTAGACATTTAGTTATTACTTTTATCAGCGACAATTTTGATAGTTATGCCGACCTTGACAACGCAACAAATAAAAGAAATAGCAGAACAACTTGATTGCGGCTTTCGCAGCTTTTGGAAAAAGACAACAGGAGAACTTTTATTTGTACCTGACCTTAATAACAATCCATACTCAGACGCTGAGTTTTACGAAGACGACCTTGCAAAATTGGACAACAACTTTGGCGACTACATAGAAATTGAAAAACCAAATTCGAGTGACAGTTTTGAAATAATGGCAAACTTCACAGAGCACTTAAATGACAACGACAAAATAAAAACTGACTTAATCAACGCATTAAACAAAAAAAAACCTTTCAGAGAATTTAAGTTTGTAATAGACAATTCAGGCGTTTATAGACAACAATGGTTCGACTTTAAAAACGCAAAATTAAAACAATGGGTAATTGACAAATTTAACGAGGCAACTTATGACGACAGAGAGAACGGCAGCAGCTAACAGCACATTTGCAAAACGTTAAGGTAATTGTAAAACTACACTATGAACATTAAATTAATACTCGGACTTTTAGCAATAATCCTGACAAGTTGTTCCGACAGACAAAATAGTTCTGTTAAGACAACAAATGAAAATATCGTAACGATTGACACATTAGTTGGAAGTAAAATTATCACAGACGAAATTGCAGGCTCTGCATACAGAAAAAGAGCAATTGGTTATTTTGTGATTATCGACAACGACACATCAGACTATACTTGTATTTTTTCAGAGTATAAGGACAATGGCAATATTGGCATTGACTTAAATATTCCATACTTTAAAGCGACAATGCCATACAGACAAAGACTTGAAGAGTTAAAAATTATCTTTCCAACCGCTGCAACTGACTTCAACTTCGACTCTTTGACAGGTATTAATTTTGGACGACTTGTTTTAAGTGGCGACCTAGCAATTGATATAACAAAGCAGTATCAACAAAAATTTGAAACAAGTGATAAACTTCAAAGCTATGAGACTGTTGGACAATTTTTGAAGGAATCTAAATTAGGTAGTGACTTAGCTAATTTATTTAGACCATATACCATTACGGTTGAAAAGGTTTCAATTGAAAAGCTTTTCTATGCTTCAAGAGAAGAAATTTTTTGGGGAAGTAAAATTGAAACCGATTCAGTAAATATTCCCGTCAAAATTTTGGACTGTATGACTTGGGTAAAATTAACGAAGAATTGAGAACAACTACCCATAACAGCACCTACCAACAAATAGTGGATTTGTCGTTCGTGGAACAAAGTAATCTAATGCTAAAATATAACGTTCGAAGGTATCTTTCTTAACCTCGCTCCTATCTGCGGTAAGATGCGAAAATGTTAATTTTTTTGCCAGTAGCCAGTTACGTGTTCTCACATTTTGGTTTATTAAATATATTAACCAACAAAACTATTTGCCCAATTTAATTAAAAGCATACCTTTGATACTATCAAATGATACTATCATGAAGCCACCATACGACATTACGCCTAAAATATTAAAACTAATAACTGCCATTTCAATCAAATTAGGAGAAGTAAATGCTAATTATTTGAACAAACAATCGCCCCAACTAAGGAAACAGAATAAAATTAAAACCATTCATTCTTCCTTACAAATTGAAGGAAATACTTTAACTGAAGAACAAATTACTGCTTTAATAGAAAACAAAACAGTGATTGGACCAAAAAAAGATATTCTTGAGGTTTTAAACGCCATCAAATTATATGAAAATTTAGAAAAGTATCAATTCAATTCATACAAAAGTTTTTTAAAAGCCCATGCTGAATTGATGAAAGGATTGATTGATAGCGCTGGAAAATACAGAAATCAAAGTGTTGGAATTGTTAAAGGAAACAAAGTTGAACATGTAGCACCACCTCATGAAAATGTTTTTTTTTTGATGAAAAATTTGTTCGAATATTTGAAAGATGAGGCGGAATTAACTTTAATAAAAAGTTGTGTGTTTCATTATGAAATGGAATTTATTCATCCTTTTTTAGATGGGAATGGAAGAATGGGAAGACTTTGGCAAACACTCATATTAATGTCTGAATATCCAGTTTTTGAATTTTTACCATTTGAAACGCTCATCAGTAAAACTCAAAACGAGTATTATAAAGCTTTATCGTTAAGTGATAAATCAGGCAAATCAACTTTTTTTATAGAATATATGCTTGATGTAATTAATCAATCGTTGGAAAGCTTACTCAATTACAACAACCGAATACTTAAAGATATTGATCGATTAGCATATTTTATCCATTTAGGAAAAAAGGAATTTACCAGAAAAGATTATATGAATACTTTTAAAGATTTGTCTTCAGCAACAGCAAGTAGAGATTTGAAAAAAGGAATTGAATTAAAATTATTTGGATGCGTTGGAAGTATGAATAAAACAAAATACATCATCCAATAATTACTTTTTAATTGAGAAAGTATCAACTAGCTCCTATTTACCCTCTCTAATTTTGTTTTTATATTGAATGGATTAATACTTATTACTTCTAGAAGAAATAAAATTATTTGCCAATTTTTTTAAAAATGCTTTTGTCAATGTTAATTAACTAATTATTTTTAACTTAAAATACTAAAAGCACGCATTGGACAACAATTAGCAGATGATGAAATGGTGAGAAAGGTATATTTAGGAGAAAACTTTGTGCTTAGGTAGATAAATTAAGATTTTAAAAATATATATTTTAAAATATTGCATATTTGCGCTCCTATATTTAATAATGAAAGGTTATTTAAAATTTTTAAAATTTACTTTAAAATACAAATATTTTGCAATTATGAATGTGCTTTGCAATGTGCTTTCTAGCATATTCGGCTTGTTTTCTATTGCTTCAATTATGCCTTTATTAGATGTTTTGTTCAGCTCTCAACAAGGGCCTAAAACAAATTTATCTGAACAAAATGGTTTTAGTTTCAATCGTTTTTTTGATGTGTTAAAAGATACCATTTGGGCATATAAAAACGAATATGGCGCAAGCAATGTATTGTTAGGAATATGTGCTTTTGTTATCATCATGATTTCATTTAAAAACTTGTTCCGGTATTTGGCTTTGTACTTTATGGTTCCTATGCGCAACTATATAGTAAGTGATTATAGAGTAGCTGCTTATAACCGGATTTTAGTATTGCCTCTCTCTTATTTTAGCAATGAAAAAAAAGGTGATTTATTAAGTAGAATGACCAGTGACATGCACCAAATTGAAGCTGCAGTTATGAGTTCGTTAGAAGCATTTACAAAGGAACCTATTACCATTTTAATTTCATTGGTATCGTTAATATGGGTAAGTCCTATTTTAACGTTAATAGTATTTTGTACTTTACCAATTAGCGGATTGTTTACAGCATTAATTGGTAAATTATTAAAGCGACAAACCGCACGCAGCCAAGCTAAATTTGGTGAAGTAGTTTCACTTATTGAAGAAACTTTAATGGGTGTAAGGGTTATAAAAGCCTTTAATGCACAAGATTTTTTATTTAAAAGATTTAGTAAACAAAATAAATTATATACCGATTTAAATATAAAATCGAATAGAACAAGCGATGGAACATCACCAATAAGTGAAACCATTACCATTTCGGTTTTTGCAGTAATACTTTGGATAGGTGGCGGAATGGTATTAAGTAACGATGGAAGCATGACTGCCTCTGTATTTATTGGATACTTGGCCGTTTTTTCTCAATTGCTTTCTCCAGCTAAAGCATTTAGTACTGCTTATAATTCAATGAATAAAGGATTGGCTTCTATTGAAAGAGTAGAAGAAATAATTAATAGCCACGAAGTAATTATTGAAAAAGAAAATGCTGTTTCTGTTTCAGATTTCAAAGATTGTATTGAATTTAAAAATGTAAGTTTTAAATACGAAGAGGAATGGGTAATAAATAATTTAAACTTAACCATTAAAAAAGGGCAAACTGTTGCATTGGTAGGTCCGTCAGGTAGTGGTAAATCAACTTTAACCGATTTAATTCCTCGTTTTTACGACCCATCAGAAGGTGCTATTTTAATAGATGGCATTGACATTAGAGATTATAAAATATTAGATTTAAGAGGTTTGATGGGTATTGTTACTCAAGAGAGTATTTTATTTAACGACTCGATTGCAAATAATATAAGTTTTGCTAAACAAAACATAAGCAAACAACAAATTGAAGATGCAGCAAAAATTGCCAACGCACACAATTTTATTACTGAAACTGAAAATAGTTACGAAACCAATATTGGCGATAGAGGAAACAAATTAAGTGGAGGACAAAAACAACGTTTAAGTATTGCCAGGGCAGTAAATACCAATCCTGATATTTTAATTTTAGATGAAGCTACATCGGCTTTAGATACAGGAAGCGAACGTTTGGTGCAAGATGCATTGAGCAATATAATGCTAAACAGAACCACTATTGTTGTTGCTCATAGATTAAGCACCATTAAAAATGCTGACTTAATTGTAGTTTTAGAAAAAGGAAAAATTGTTCAACAAGGAAATCATGCTGCTTTAATTCAACATGAAGGAATGTACAAGCAATTAATTGAAATGCAGCAAATACCTGAATAATTATGAAAGTTGCAGGGTTTACATTTATTAAAAACGCCATTAAATACGATTATCCAATTGTAGAAGCTATTAATTCAATAATGCCAATTTGCGATGAAGTTTATGTTGCACTAGGTAACTCCGATGATGAAACAGAAGCTTTAATTAGAAACATTCATCCTGAAAAAATAAAAATTATTAAAACTTTGTGGGATGAAACATTAAAAGAAGGCGGAAAAGTATTAGCAGTTGAAACAAACAAAGCTTTTAAAGCCATTCCTAATTTTTATGATTGGTGTTTTTATATTCAAGGCGATGAAGCAGTGCATGAAAAGTATTTACCAATAATTAAACAAGCATTAATTGATTATAAAAAAAATGAAAAGGTTGATGGTTTACTTTTTAAATACCTTCATTTTTATGGCTCTTACGACTATATAGGAAATTCGAGCGGATGGTACAATAACGAAATAAGAATTGTAAAAAATAATAAAAATATTTTTTCGTATAAAGATGCACAAGGATTTAGAAAAAACAATAACGATAAATTAAATGTAAAGGCCATTGATGCTTACATATACCATTACGGTTGGGTTAAAGACCCCAAAGCCATGCAACGTAAACAAGAAGAGTTGAATAAGCTTTGGCACAACCAAGATTGGATTGATAAAAATGTGGTAAAAGCAGAGGCATTTGATTATAGTCAAATTGATTCTTTAGCTAAATTTGAAGGTACACACCCTAAAGTAATGCTTCAACGAATAGCCAATAGAAATTGGCAATTCGATTTTGATTTAAAACACAATAAAACTTCATTTAAAGAAAAGTTAAAGCAATTGGCTTTAAACTTATTTGGATGGGAAATAGGTTACAAAAACTATAGAAAGATATAATTTTAATACCAATTGTATTTATAAAATAGCCCAAAGCTATTTTATGAATTTACAATGGTTAATGCCGCTATTGTAATTTTAGCGTTTAAAATTATACCATTTATTATATAAAAGCGGTATAAAATAATTTAATTATTCTTTTATTATAATCATAACCCGAAAGGTGGTCGACAATAAAGTTATCCAACGGTTGAGTTTTATCAAACACCAATTTTAACACAGGAATTCCACTATCAAAAACTGAAAACGATGGACTTTCTAACTCAATTTCATTTTCAGGCACAGTAAAATTAATGGTTTTAAAAACATTGCCTTTTAAAAACCAACAGGCTGCATAAGCTGATTCTCGGCTATCTTGCACTATATATTTAAAATTAAATTGGTATGTTTTGCCTTGTAAATTTTTGTTTATATTATCTAATATTCCTAATGTGCCATTTAACCTAAAAAGTGGGCGCTTTTTTATGCGAAACAATAAAAAAATTTTAGCCCAACGATGTGGCGAAAACACTACATTTTCTTTGGTGTTTTCTATGTCATTAATTGCTTCTTTTGTTAAATAAATTATTTGATCGTCTTCATTAAAAACTACTATGTCTTCATTAGTGCCATTAATATAAAACCAATTTTGAAAAGTTTGTACAGTAACTAATGGCAAGTGTTTTGGGTGACAATCTATTTTTATCACATTCGAATGAACCTTTATGGCCTCATTATAGCTTGCATCATCGCACACATATACTGTAATTGAACTATTAACTTGTAAATTATTTATTGAATCAATTGTTTGTTTTAAATATTCAATTTTTCTATCAATAGGAGCACCACCTTTTTTTACAACATGCCTATTTTTACCATAAAAAAAAGGAATAATAAAGAACCACTTCGACATATACACAACTGTAATTAAATGAAATCAAAACTAAATAATAAAAATTATAATTCATAATATAGAATATAACCTAAACCAACAACTCAAATAAAACTTAAGTTATTTGAATAGAAAAAATATTTAATTTGTGTTAAATCAATTAATTTGAATATTATTAATTTTGTAAAAATGCTTTGCTACTCGCCATTAAATTTTTTAAAAAAAAGTTTAATCTTAGCATTATTTTTTTCTTTTTTTAATTTAAATGCTCAAAACCAAATAGGGTTAAATACTACTATTTTTGCTGGTGTAAATGCGTTGCAAATTAATCCTGCAAATATTTGCAATCAACCGTTCAACTTTGATTTAAATATTTTAGGACTCGATTTAAATCTAAACAATAATCATTTTTACACAGAGCCATTATTTCTACTTTCACTTCCTTTCAATAATAATTTAACAGGTATTGAAGTAGAGAGTAAAGGATTTACCCCTTCAAAATTATCAGAAGGTGAACTTTTAATTAAAAAAAATATTCAACAAAATGGGTATGTTTTTGGAAGTGTAGCTGTTCATGGACCCACTTTTTTAATTGCATTGAATAATAAAAAATCAATCGCATTTACTAGTAGTTTAAAATCAAATTTTAGTGCGTTAAATGTATCTAATTTAACCGCAACTACAATTTTTGAAGGACCAAGTTATCCAACTATTATTTATAAAAATTTAAATTTTAAAGATACAAAATTCTCCTTTGCTACTTGGCTTGAATTTGGTATTAGTTATGCGCAAGTTATTAAAGAAGAAAGAAAATATTTACAAAGATTTGGTTTTACTTTTAAAGGATTGTTTGCTTTAGGGGGCGGATACATTTTAGATAGAGGGTTTGATGGTTTTAATGAAGATGGCAGAGATTTAATTTTTAAAAACTCTTCTTTTAATTATGCTTATGCTGGTTTAAGCAAAAATATTAATCCCAATAATATTAAAATAAATGGAATAGGCTCTAGTTTAGATTTAGGGTATTCAATTGAAAAAAAAAATAATGCCGGTATTAGAAATTGTCCCAATTTTTATGGAATACCAAATGATTACATCAATTATAAATGGCGATTTGGTTTTTCATTATTTGATATTGGCGCAATTGCTTTTTTTAATAATGCATCAAAAACTGAGATTAATAATGGAAGTATGAGATGGGTGAATTATGATAATTATTTAAAAAATCTTGATGTAAACCAAGTTGATAGTATATTTAGGGTAAATATTGTAAATACAACTCCAATAGTTTCAAATTCGTATTGGTTAATAATGCCAGCTTGTGTAAGTATTCAATTCGATTACCAAATTTATAAAAACTTTTATACTAATTTAGTTGCTTTTCAACGTTTAACTCTTCCTCAAACACCTTCATTATCAAGAATGAATACGATTGCTTTTATTCCAAGAATAGAAAAACAAAAATGGAATATTTGTATGCCTGTTATTTTAAATGAATACAAAGATTTTAACTTGGGGTTATCGGCAAGGTATAAATTTTTTACTATCGGCAGCGATAGGTTTTTAGAGTCGTTTGGCTTTATTCGTTCTTATGGAACTAATATATATTTTTCAATAAAATACAGTATTGAAAAGTAAATATTATAAACTTAAAATTACTTTTTCAATAATATTGCAAGCTGCATTCATTTGCTCTTCATTAATAGTTAATGGAGGCGCAAACCTAATTATATCGCCATGTGTTTGTTTTGCCAAAAGTCCATTTTCTTTTAAAAGTAAACATACATCGTAAGCAGTTTTACCATTTCCAAAAGGCTCAATAATTATTGCATTTAACAAGCCTTTTCCTCTAACCAAACTTATCAATTCGGTTTTTTCCATTAATTGGCTCATTCTGTGTCTAAAAACAACACCCATTTTTTCTGAATTTTCAGCAAGATTTTCATCAATCAAAACTTTTAACGCTTCCATTGCAACGGCACAAGCCAATGGATTACCTCCATAAGTACTTCCATGCTCGCCCGGTTTTATAGTTAACATTACTTCGTTATTGGCCAATACGGCAGCCACTGGCATTGTTCCGCCAGAAAGAGCTTTGCCTAAAATTAAAATATCGGGTTTTACCTCTTCATGGTCGCAGGCAAGCATTTTTCCTGTTCTACACAAGCCTGTTTGCACTTCATCGGCAATCATTAACACATTGTATTTGGTACATAATGCCCTAACTTGCTTCAAATAACCTTCATTGGGCAGTACAACTCCCGCCTCACCTTGAATTGGTTCAAACATAAATGCACAAATGTTTGAATTATTTTTAAATGTTTCTTCTAAAACTGTTAAATTATTGTACTCAATTAATTTAAAACCTGGCATGTAGGGACCAAAACCTTTAAAACTACTTGGATCGTTACTCGATGAAATAGCTGCCATTGTTCTTCCCCAAAAATTACCTTCCACAAATATCACTTCTGCTTTATTTTCTGGAATTCCTTTCACATCGTATCCCCAACGTCTTGCTAGTTTTATGGCAGTTTCCCCTCCTTCAACTCCTGTGTTCATGGGCAATACTTTATCAAAACCAAATAAGTTTGTTATAAACTTTTCGTATTCACCCAATAAATTATTATGAAAAGCACGGCTTGTTAATGTCAATTTTTGTGCTTGACTAACCATTGCATTAATAATACGTGGATGGCAATGACCTTGATTTACGGCACTATATGCCGAAAGAAAATCGTAATAACTTTTTCCTTCCACATCGTGCATAAAAATTCCTTCCGCTTTTTCAATTACAACCGGAATTGGGTGGTAATTGTGTGCGCCAAAATCGTTTTCAAGTTCTATATAATAATTACTTTTGCTTTGGTTCATAGTATTGCTAATCATATGGTGCAAATGTAATTATTAAATACAGTTTAAAAATAGGAAGAAAGTAAAGTTAATTTACTTAATAAAAATAAAAATTTAAGCTATTTTATTTGTTTAAAACCAATAAAGGAGTTTTTGTATGGTATGCCATTTGTTTACTTAAACTGCGGTGAAACAACCTATCAAAAAAGCTTCTATTGTGTTTAGCCAATACTATTAAATTGGGCTGTTCGGTTTCAACAAAATTATTAATGCTATCAATAATACTTTCCCCTTCTGGTAATTTTACAATTTTCCATTTATTTACTTCCACATTTTCTTTGTTTCTGCTAAAAAAATTGTGTTCTGCGTCAAATAAATTATCAGCAAACGATTTAATATGCAAAACACTTACTTCAGCATCATACAAATTGGCGAAATAAGCCAATCGCGAAACTGATGGAAACTCAGGTTCGTTAAAATCGCTGGCATACACAATTTTTGAAATATCAGTAAAGGAAGAGGTTGGCGGAATTACCAAAACAGGAATTTCGGCCTTTGCTACTACCGATGCAGCATTGCTACCAATTAATATTTCTTGAATACCAGATGCACCAGTAGTTCCAAGAACTATTAAATCTATATCGTTATTTTTTGCAAACTCTTGAATTTCATCATTTACAAAACCATACGCAGTATGCGTTTCAAACTTTAAATTACTTTTATTTAAATAAAGGTTTTCTATATTTTCAAAACTTTTTTTTGCAAAATCCTCAATTTCGGCAGTATAAGTTTGGTATACTTCGTTAGGAAACGATGCATCCATAATTGGTACATTATTTACATGCAATAAAAAAATATGTGCATTTGTTTTTTGTGCTAATTTTATAGCATATTGAAGGGCATTGTTTGCCACACTTGAAAAATCGGTAGGTATTAAAATTTTTGAAATCATATTAGTTTATATTTTATACAATGTTAAATTTTCATTTAATCTAAAGTGTTACATTAATATTATTAATTATTCAAAATTAAATAAAAGTAATTTTCTAAAACTCCATCTTAGTCAAAATATATAATGAGTAATGTCAATAATAAATTAAAGACCCCGTCAGACGATTGAGCTTGGCCTTTGCGCTAGAAAGGCGTCAGACGGATTTAAAAGTTGTTTTACGGTTGGTGAGGACACTAACCGTGGACAAAGGCAGAAAAATAATTGGTTATTAATAATTAAATTCTTTAAATTAATTTGCACCCATGCTTAGCAACCGACAATTATTTTTAGCCAATCAAGCTCAAACAACTAATTTTCCTGTAATGTTGGAAATAGAAAAAGCAGAAGGTGTTTATTTATATGGAACAGATGGTAAAAAATACTTAGATTTTATTTCGGGAATTTCGGTAAGTAGTTTAGGCCATAACAATGAAGCTGTAAAAAATGCAATTAAAAACCAAGTAGATAAATACATGCATTTAATGGTTTATGGCGAATATATTCAGGAACCAACTGCTTTGCTTGCAGCAAAACTTACAAGTTATTTGCCTTCAAATTTGGATTGTGTTTACTTTGTAAACTCGGGTGCCGAGGCAACCGATGGTGCATTAAAACTAGCAAAACGTGTAACTAAAAAAACAAAAATAATAGCTTGTAAAAATGCTTACCACGGCAGTACCCATGCAGCTTTAAGCTTAAATAACAGTGAATACTACACTCAAGCCTATCGACCCCTTTTGCCCGATGTACATTTTATTGAATTTAACAATATTGAATCATTAAACATAATTGACGAAAAAACTGCTTGTGTGATTATAGAAACCATTCAAGGCGAGGCGGGATATATAGTACCAACATACGAGTTTTTAAAAGCATTAGAAAATAAATGCAAAGAAAACTGTGCTTTGTTAATTTTTGATGAGATACAAGCTGGAATTGGCAAAACAGGCAAAATGTTTGCTTTTGAACATTGGGGAATTGAACCTGATATATTACTTTTAGGAAAAGCTTTAGGAGCAGGAATGCCAATTGGCGCTTTTGTTAGTTCCAAAAAAATGATGCATCTGTTTGCTGATAATCCAATACTTGGGCACATAACTACTTTTGGTGGCCACCCTGTTATTGCTGCCGCAGCCTTAGCTGGTTTAAATGAATTAGAAAGATTAAATATATTAGTTGAAGTAAATGAAAAAGAAATTTTAATTAGAAAACTGTTAATTCACCCAAAAATAAAAGAAATAAGGGGCAAAGGATTGATGTTAACTGCCCAACTTACAACTTTTGAAGAAACACTAAAGCTTTGTCAACTTTGCATTGCAGATGGTTTAATAATAGATTGGTTTTTATATGCAAATAATGCCATTAGAATAGTTCCTCCTTTAATTATTACAAAAAAAGAAATAGAAATTGCCGTAGCAATAATTTTAAAAAACTTAGACTTAATTTAAATTAAAAAAGCATTTATCATATTTAGAAGTTATTAAAATTTATTTTTTTATTATTTAAATTGAATACTAAATTGTTAACTACTGATTATCTAATGTTTTATATTGAATATACATACATTTTCATATTATCTTTAACTTCCAAAAAATTATTAATTATTACATTTTTCTAAATACTTTTAGTTGAATATAAAGTAATTCAGTAAAAAAAACGATATTCGCACAAATTTACAAGAATTCGAGACAATTTTAATGAGCGAAAGCACAGGTACAAAACGATTAAACGCAGTAGTAAAAGAGCTAAATGTAGGTATGCAAACACTTATAGATCATTTAGCAAAAAAAGGTCATAGTATTGATGCTAAACCTACTACAAAGCTTTCAGAAGAGCAATATAACATGTTGCTTAGCGATTTTCAGAGTGAGAAAAAGAATAAAGAAGATTCAAAACAACTAATTCAAAATAAAAACAAACCGAAAGATGTTACTATTGAGCAAATTAAGCCCAAAGTAGTTGAAGTTGATATGGATGATGAAGACGATCATTCTGTAATGGTAAAATCGGGTTTATCGGGTAGGAATGAAAGACCTATTGAAAAAAAACATACTAAACCTGTTGAAGAAATAGCAGAGCAAATAGTTGAAAAACCTATTGAATTAAAAGTAGAAACTTCCATAGTAGAAAAGAATAAAGAAGGAAATTCTATTGAAGAAAAAGTAGAAACACCAATAATTAAAGAAGAAAAGGAAGTTGAGCCACCTATCGAAACTAAGGTAGTTGAAGAAAAAATTGTAAAAACTTCAGATAAACCAGAACTTGAAAAGGAAATAATTATTGAAGAAAATAATGATTCACCAAAATTTACAATTTTAGGAAAGATAGATTTAGATGCTTTAAATTCGAAAACACGACCTGACAAAAAGGTTAAAGAAAAGAAGGAAGTTGAAAAAACTCCAGCTAAAAAAGTTTCATCCAAAAAAACTGCAGAACCAGAGGTTGAAGTAAAAAAAGAAGCAGCAGTAGAAGAAAAAATAGAAGAAAAAAAGATAGAATTAGTTGTTGAACAAACACCTGTAATTGTAACTGAAACTCCAGACAAAATTGAAGTTGAAGCCCCACAATTAATGGAGACTAATTACGAAAAGCTATCAGGTTTAAAAGTGATGGGTAAAATTGAATTACCTGTTGAATTACCTAAATCTAGTTCTAAACCTTTAGCATCAAGCGATCCAAATAGTAAGAAAAAACGCAAACGAAACAATTATATTGGAGGTAGTGATACCACAAACGATAAATTGAATAAGTTTAACAAACCTGCAGATGGAACTGCAAGGCCACCTTACCAAGGAAATAACCCTAACGCTCCTCGAACTCCTTATCAAGGAAATAATCCAAATGCACCAAGAACTCCTTACCAAGGCAATAACCCTAACGGACCAAGAACACCTTACCAAGGAAACAATACTGCTGGAGGAGCCAGACCACCTTATAACAAAGGCGGCAACAATACTGCAGGTAATAGAGCTGGAGGTACTCCTTACAAACCAGGAGAAAAGAAAGAAATTACCGATAAAGAAATACAAGATAAACTAAAAGCAACTTTAGCACGCTTAAATCCAGGAAGTAAAAATCCAAATATAGGAGCTGTTCGTTCAAAAATACGTAAACAGAAACGTGATGATGCCAGAAGTGAAAGAGAAGAAGCTGCAATTGAAGCAGAATTAGCAAATAAAGTACTAAAAGTAACTGAATTTGTTACTGCTAACGAATTGGCAAAAATGATGGAGGTTACAGTAACACAAATTATATCGGCTTGTATGAGTTTGGGTATGATGGTTTCTATTAACCAACGTTTAGATGCTGAAACAATTAGCATTGTAGCTGAAGAGTTTGGTTTTGAAGTTGATTTTGTAAGTGCTGAAGTTCAAGAAGCAGTAGAAGAAGATATTGATGATCCCGCAGATTTATTGCCTCGTGCACCAATTGTTACTGTAATGGGTCACGTTGATCATGGAAAAACATCGTTGTTAGATTATATACGAAAAGCAAACGTAATTGCTGGCGAAGCAGGTGGAATAACCCAGCACGTTGGCGCTTATGAAGTAACTTTAGATAATGGCAAAAAAATTGCATTTTTAGATACTCCTGGTCACGAAGCTTTTACTGCAATGCGTGCACGTGGAGCTAAAATAACAGATATTGTAATTATTGTAATTGCTGCCGATGATAGTGTAATGCCTCAAACAAAAGAAGCAATAAGCCATGCGCAAGCAGCTGCAGTTCCAATTGTTTTTGCATTCAATAAAATAGATAAAGAGGGTGCTAATGTGGAACGTATTCGTGAACAATTAGCACAAATGAATATTTTAGTAGAAGAATGGGGTGGTAAATACCAAACCCAAGAAATTTCAGCTAAAAAAGGTTTAAATATTCAAGCACTACTCGATAAAGTATTGTTAGAAGCTGAATTATTAGATTTAAAAGCAAATCCAAACCGCAGAGCAGTAGGTTCTATCATAGAAGCATCGCTTGATAAAGGAAGAGGAATTGTAGCAACTTTAATGGTTCAAAACGGAACTTTAAGAGTTGGAGATCCAATAATTGCTGGAACAAATTCTGGAAAAGTAAAAGCCATGTTTGATGAACGTGGTAAAAAAATGCTTTTTGCAGGTCCTTCAACTCCTGCTGTAGTATTAGGTTTTGATGGAGCACCACAAGCAGGAGATAAATTAATTATTACTAAAACGGAACAAGAAGCAAGAGAAATTTCGAACAAGCGCAAGCAATTACAACGCGAACAAGGTTTACGTACCAACAAACACATTACATTAGATGAAATTGGACGTAGGTTAGCAATTGGTAATTTTAAAGAATTAAAAATTATTGTTAAAGGTGATGTGGATGGTTCTGTTGAAGCTTTGGCAGATTCATTAATCAAACTTTCAACTGAAGAAGTTCAGGTGAGTGTAATATACAAAGCAGTTGGACAAATATCGGAAAGCGATGTAATGTTGGCTTCTGCATCGGATGCTATAATTATTGGTTTCCAAGTACGTCCTTCGCCACAAGCCCGTAAATTGGCCGAAAGCGAATCAATTGACATTAGAATGTATTCAATTATTTACAATGCAATTGGCGAAATTAAATCGGCTATTGAAGGAATGCATACTCCTAAAATGGAAGAAAAAATTACTGGTAATATTGAAATACGCGAAGTATTTAAAATTACTAAAGTGGGAGCAGTTGCAGGTTGTATGGTTACCGATGGAAAAGTATTCCGTAACTCTAAAATACGCATAATACGTGATGGTGTTGTTGTACATACTGGTTTACTTTCATCGTTAAAACGTTTTAAAGACGATGTGAAAGAAGTAGCTTATGGATTTGATTGTGGATTAACAATAGAAAAATTCAATGATATGAAAGTAGGCGATTTTATTGAAGCATACGAAGAAGTTGAAATAAAACGACCAGCAATTAAATAATAAAATTATAACATAAATAAAACAGCCAAGTATAATTTTTACTTGGCTGTTTTTGTTAAATTAAAAAAAATGACAAAACACATTAAACCCGAAAAATATATAAAAGATAGAGGTCAAAGTTTAGAATTACAATCGTGTTACATGAATACCGATTGGAAAGAAACTGGAAAAGCAACTATTTTAATAGTAAAGAAAATACCAAGAACCAATTATATAATTGGAAGCTTTCAAATAGATTTATGGTGTTTAGGAATTAAGCAAACCTCATGGGGTTATGGAATTAACGAAAAAAAACTAGCAAATATTTTTTCAAAACTAGGCGAAGGAAAACCTTTTGCGGCAAGTAGTTTTAGTTTATGCAGTCAAATTATAAAAGAGGCAAACGATTTTGGAATTTCAAATGGTTTAACCACACCTGAAAATTTTGAAACCAGTAAATATTTAATAGAAGAAAATATTGAAAATCCAATTGAAATTGTTTTTGGCAAAAATGGTAAACCCCACTATGTTAAAAATGAGTTTAACAACAACGAACAAATTATCAGCAACCTTACAAAAACCTTGGGGGCTGATGGGTTTACTATTGAATAAAGTAAAAGTTTTTATACTTTATTCAAAATAATTCTAAAAGTAGTTCCTTTGCCTAGTTCACTTTGCCTCACAAATATTTTACCTTTATGATATCCTTCAACTATTCGTTTTACAAGAGATAAACCTAAACCCCACCCTCTTTTTTTGGTAGTAAATCCTGGTTTAAAAACTGTTTTGAATTTCGACTTTGGAATTCCTTTTCCCGAGTCTTTAATATCAATTAATACGTGTTTTAAATCGTGACCAATATTTATATTTAATTCACCTTTCCCTTCCATTGCATCAATGGCATTTTTACAAACGTTTTCTAAAACCCAATCAAATAAAGGAATATTAATTTTAGCCCAATTTCCTGGTGTAGAAACATTAATATGAATATTAACTTGGCTAGAAACACGCGTTTTTAAATACTGCATTGAGTTTTCAATAACTAAATCCATGTTTTCTTCTTTTAATACTGGCTCAGACCCAATTTTACTAAATCTTTCAGTTATTAATTCTAATCGTTTAGTATCGTTTTGAAGTTCATCTAACAAATAGCCTTGTTCTTCTTTTGGAGTTTCTCTTAGTAAATTTATCCATTCGCTTAATGATGAAATAGGTGTTCCTAATTGATGAGCTGTTTCCTTACTCATTCCTACCCAAACCTGATTTTGTTCCGATCTTCTACTGCTACTTAAAGCCAAATAGCTCATAATAGCAAAAAAACTAATAAGTGCCAATTGAATTGCGGGATATGCTTTTAATTGAGTAAGTATTATTGAGTTTTTATAATAAAGTAATTGGTAAAAATTGTTTTCTTCATCATAAACAATTTTAATTGGATTGTGTTGGCTCTTCATTTCCAACAATTCTTCATTTAAAAATGCTGTATCATTGGCTAGAGTAGAATCAATGTTTCTGTAACTTATAATTTTATTATTACCATCAGTTAATATAATTGGTATGGTTTCATTTCCTGTAACAATATCGAGCAAAAAATCAATATCGCCCTCTGCCTTTGCCATACTTTGTGTAGCATTAGCCCATAATTTTATTTTTTTTTGTTCTTCAATGGCAAGTTGTTTTACTAGTTTATTGGTATACCAAATTGAAAACACACCAATGCAAATAGCAATTAAAACCAATGCACGTTTCCACCATTTTTTCTGTTCGTATAAACGCATAATATTAAAACGAAAATAAGTAAATTTTATACATCGTAGTTATTCTTTTAACTCTATGAAATCATTTACTTTTATTTTTTCATTAAAGTTTAATGCAGATATATTTAAACCAAAAAGCACCTTATTATTTAAAGTTCTATATTTTGCTAGTTTACTCAATGGTTCATTATTTATTACTCCAGTTTCTTGGTTTATGGTTATAATATTGCAACGTCCGCATTTCTTTACCCCTTTAAATAAAATATTGTTTATATAAAATTCTTTAAAATCATCCTCATCAAAAGCCTTTCCTCCTTTAAAAACAATATTGGGTCTGAATCTATTTATATTAATTTTTTGTTCCAATTTGTTATTCAAATCATTTAATGATTCTTGTCCTATAACTAAAATTTGATACCCATCGCTAAAGCTTGTAATTTCATTATTTTTGGCATAATTTATATCTACTTTTCGCTGCGTTTCATTTGGCATATAAAAAAGTTTGCAAGTACATTTTAGTATTTTACTAAACCAACTTGAAGCTTCTTTATATTCAATTGCTTCACAAGTATCATCCCAAACAATCACTTTTTCAGTATTTCCATTTATTGTAAAAGGTATTTTAAATGGTGTTTCATTTTTATAGTTTACATCAAATCCATTTAAAGTAAATTGAAGTTTAAATAAAGCCAACTTTGTAATTTCTCTTTGAGAAATAAATTGATTTTGTTCATTGCACAGCATCCATCTTCTATCATATTGCAATCCTCTTTCTTCAATAAAACTTTCATTTAAAGATATACCTCCTAAAGATTTAATTGGATAGATAAAGATTTGAGAGATTTGATACATATAATAAAAAAACACGCTTAAAGCGTGTTTCAAATTTAAAATAATACTTTATTAATCAAATTTATGATAAGCAGATTTTTTTAGTTCTTCAGGACTTAAAGACTTGAAATACTCGTAAGTAATTTTCAATCCATCGGCCCTACTTACTTTAGGCTCCCAACCTAAAATTTCTTTTGCTTTCGTAATATCTGGTTTTCGTTGTTTTGGATCGTCTTTTGGCAATGGTTTAGAAACTAATTTTTGGTTAGTGCCAGTTAATTTAATAATTTCTTCACCAAATTCTTTAATAGTTATTTCATTTGGATTACCAATATTCACAGGCTGAGCATAATCGCTTAAAAGTAATCTATAAATGCCTTCTATTAAATCATCTACATAACAAAAAGAGCGGGTTTGCGAACCATCTCCAAACATAGTTAAATCCTCACCTCTCAACGCTTGTCCAATAAATGCTGGTAAAACCCTTCCATCATTCAGGCGCATTCTTGGTCCGTAAGTATTAAATATTCGAACTATGCGTGTTTCTAATCCATGATAAGTATGGTATGCCATGGTAATGGCTTCTTGAAAACGCTTGGCTTCATCGTAAACTCCACGTGGCCCAACTGGATTTACATTTCCCCAATATTCCTCTGTTTGCGGGTGAACCAATGGATCGCCATAAACTTCGGATGTTGATGCTATTAAAACTCTAGCACCTTTTTCTTTTGCTAAACCCAAACAATTATGAATTCCTAATGAGCCTACTTTTAAAGTTTGAATAGGTATTTTTAAATAATCTATAGGGCTTGCAGGACTGGCAAAATGTAAAATATAATCTAATTGCCCCGATACATAAATAAATTTGCTTACATCATGGTGATAAAATTCAAAACTTTCTAATTTGAATAAATGTTCAATGTTTTTTAAATCACCTGTAATTAAATTATCCATGCCAATTACATGGTAATCTTCTTTTATAAATCTATCGCATAGGTGAGAACCTAAAAAGCCCGCAGCACCTGTTATTAAAACCCTTTTCTTACTCATTATTTTATTTAATAATTTGTTAAATTTTGTATTGAAATTTATTTCAATTAATTAGTTTTAACTCCAATACAATAATAATCAAAACCTAATTCTTTCATTTCTGCAATATCATAAATATTACGTCCATCAAAAATTACATTTCCTTTCATTAATTTTTTTACTACTTGAAAGTCGGGTGATCTAAAATCAGGCCATTCAGTAACCACTAATAAAGCGTCAGCATCAATTAAAGCACTATTTTCATTCTTTGCGAATTCTATTTGTTCTCCTAAAATGTGTTTAGCTTCTTTCATAGCCACTGGATCGTAAGCTTTAACATTTGCACCTGCTGCCAATAGTTTTTCAATAATTACCAACGAAGGAGCTTCGCGCATGTCATCGGTTTTTGGTTTAAATGAAAGGCCCCACATTGCAAAAGTTTTTCCTTTTATATTGCCATCAAAGTGTTTGATAATTTTATTAAATAAAACCGATTTCTGTGCTTCGTTTACAGCTTCCACCGACTCTAAAATTTGCATGGTATAGCCATTATCTTTTGCAGTTTTTATTAATGCTTTTACATCTTTTGGAAAACAACTACCACCATAACCAATTCCCGGGTAAATAAATTTATTTCCAATTCTTCCATCACTACCTATTCCTTTGCGAACCATATTTACATCGGCACCCATTATTTCACAAAGGTTTGCTATATCGTTCATGAAACTAATTTTTGTAGCAAGCATGCTATTTGCAGCATACTTGGTCATTTCGGCACTAGGCACATCCATAAAAATAATTGGATGACCATTTAATAAAAATGGTTTGTACAATTTACGCATTATATCTTCTGCATACTTATTTTCTACACCAATTACAATTCTATCTGGCTTTAAAAAATCATCAATTGCGGCACCTTCTTTTAGAAACTCAGGGTTTGAGGCTACAGCAAATTCAATACTTACATTACGTTTTGTTATTTCGTCTTGAACAGCAGTTTTAACCTTATTAGCTGTTCCTACTGGAACAGTACTTTTTGTCACTACTACACAAAATTCGTCAATATTCTGACCAATTTCTCGGGCAACTGCAATTACATACTTTAAATCTGCACTGCCATCTTCGCCCGGAGGAGTTCCAACTGCAATGAATGCCACATCGCAACCTTTTATACTTTCTGGCAAACTGGTGCTAAATTGAAGCCTTCCTTTTTCTACATTTTTTAAAACCATCTCTTCCAAGCCTGGTTCGTAAATAGGCATGATACCTTTTTTTAAGTTGTCTATTTTCTTTTGATCTACATCAATACAAACCACATCAATACCTACTTCGGCAAAACATGTTCCTGTAACTAGTCCTACATAACCAGTGCCTACAACTGCTATTTTCATATATTATAAATTGTTATAAATTTAACGGTCAAAAATATAATTATACATTTGAAATTCAATTTTTATTACTAACATCATAAATTAAATTTATATTTACGATACATTTATTTAATGACTGTTAAAATACTGTTTTAAAAGGAGATAGCAACTTTAAAAAAAATAATAAGCTATTTAAATGAAAATAAATTGTTGACAAATTGCTTTTAGATTAATTAATAGTAACAATTTCATGAATAGCATTGCTAATTTCTAATATTAAATTTGGGTTTTTTTCAAAAGCATTCCCAATAACTACTATATCAGCACCTGCATTGGCAGTGGCTATGGCTTGTTCAGCAGTTTTTATTCCTCCACCAACAAAAATAGGTGTGTCTACGCTTTTTCTAACTTCTTCTATCATTGAAGTTGAAATAGGGTTTAATGCCCCACTGCCAGCATCCATATACATTACTTGCAAGCCAAGCATTTCGCCTGCCATAGCAGTGCACACTGCAATATTATTTTTATCGTGAGGTATAGGCATGGTATTACTCATGTACATCACACTGGTAATATTACCACCATCAACTATCATGTAAGCGGTTGGTATTACTTCTATCCCAGATTTTTTTAAGCCTGGAGCTGCCAATACATGTTTGCCAATTAAAAGCTCTGGATTTCGCCCACTAATCATACTTAAAAATAAAATCGCATCGGCTTCATCGTGCACTTGCATTATATTTCCGGGGAATAACAAAACAGGAATTGTTGTTAACGATTTTATTTTAGAAACGCATTTGCTCCAAAATCCATTTGTAATTAAACTCCCTCCTACTAATATTAAATCAACATTTGCTTTATTACAAAGGTTACAAATATTAACTAATCCAGATTCGTCAGAAATACTATCAGGGTCAATTAATACAGCCAATTGTTTTTGTTTGTTCTGTTTCTTTAAAATTAGTGTATTTAGTATTTCTTTATTCAAAATTATTTTAGACTTCAAAAGAGTTAATTAGGCAAATAAAGCTATTTTTTTTGTTAAATAATAATTGAAATGATAAAATAATATAGTATTTAATCCATGTTAATATATTATTTACTTTATAAATTTTTTAAACAATGGATTTTTAATTTTTTAACCTTTAACAATATTTTATTTATAAATTAAATTATTGTTATGAAATATATGTGCAAAATTATAGACAAATATTTGAAAATGTGTTGCCTACAACATGATTCAGACCCCAATAAATATTAGAAATAAATATTTTTTAAAAACCTTATTCACAGGCTAACATTCAAGTTTAAAAGCACTTAACAATCATTATAAAATTTATGTGCATATTCTAATTTGATTAAGCCTTTGTAAACTTGCAATTTCGATTTTCTAAATATAATCAACCAAAAAAAATATTTATTTAGTAAAAATCAGCTTGCAATCACAGTATTAATATCAATTAAATTAATGAACAAATCTTCTAACAAAACCATTGACGCAAATGGTTTAAAAATTGACCGGTTTTACACCAAAGAAGGTGTTAGCCCATTTGATATGTTTGAATACGATTACAGAACTTCTGTAATAAAAAACACAAATGGAAGTACTGTATTTGAGTTAAAAAATGTAGAAGTACCTAACACGTGGAGTCAAGTTGCTACTGATGTATTGGCTCAAAAATATTTTAGAAAAGCAGGCGTTCCACAACCCGATGGAACACTTGGACAAGAAACTAGTATAAAACAAGTGGCCCACAGAATGGCTCATTGTTGGATGAAATGGGGTGAAGAATATAACTATTTTGACTCTCGCGATGATGCTCAGGTTTTTTATGAAGAAATTGTTTACATGATTATTGGGCAATATGCTGCACCCAATTCACCACAATGGTTCAATACTGGTTTGCATAGCTCTTATGGGATTACAGGAAAACCGCAAGGACATTATTTTGTAAATCCTAAAACAGGAGAATTAGAAAAATCAACTTCGGCTTATGAACGTCCGCAACCACATGCTTGTTTTATACTTTCGGTAGATGATGATTTGGTAAATGATGGTGGCATTATGGATTTGTGGGTGCGCGAAGCCAGAATTTTCAAATATGGCTCTGGCGTGGGGACCAATTACTCAAAAATAAGGGGCTCCATGGAAAAATTAAGTGGCGGTGGCACTTCATCTGGCTTAATGAGTTTTTTAAAAATAGGTGATAGGGCCGCAGGTGCAATTAAATCGGGCGGAACTACTCGTAGAGCTGCAAAAATGGTTTGCTTAGATTTAGACCATCCTGAAATAGTTGAATTTATTAATTGGAAAAAAAACGAAGAAAAGAAAGTGGCTGCTTTAATAGCTGCTGGTTATCCTAGCGATTATGAAGGCGAAGCTTATGCAACCGTTTCTGGTCAAAATTCAAATAATTCAGTGCGTATTCCTCACGAATTTTTTACTGCTTTAAACGAAGGAAAGAATTGGGATTTAAAAGCTAGAACAGATGGCAAAACTTTAAAATCAGTTCCTGCAAACGATATGTGGGATATGATAGCCGATGCAGCATGGGCTTGTGCCGATCCTGGAGTGCAATATGATTCAACCATTAACGAATGGCATACTTGCCCTGAAGGTGGAAGAATTAATGCTTCTAATCCATGTTCGGAATACATGTTTTTAGACAATACTGCTTGCAATTTAGCTTCGCTTAATTTAATGAAATATTTTGATGCTGATACTTTAACATTTGATGTAAAAGGCTTTGAACACAGCAGCCGTTTATGGACAATGGTATTAGAAATTTCTGTTTTAATGGCACAGTTTCCATCAAAAGAAGTAGCACAACTTTCTTACGAATACAGAACGCTTGGATTGGGTTATGCCAACTTGGGTTCCATGTTAATGATTGCTGGTATTCCTTACGATTCGCCAAAAGGATTTGCACTTTGCGGAGCAATAACTGCTATATTAAATGGTGTAGCTTATCAAACTTCGGCTGAAATGGCCAAGTATTTAGGCGCATTTAGCCGTTACGAAGAAAATAAAAACCACATGTTACGTGTAATGCGTAACCATCGTTATGCAGCCTATAACACTTCCGATGCTTACGAAGGACTTTCCGTAAAACCTGTTGGAATTGATCCAAAATATTGCCCTGATTATTTATTAACTGCTGCCACAAACGCTTGGGATAAAGCATTGCAAATGGGTGAAGAATATGGATACCGAAATGCACAAGCCACTGTTATTGCTCCAACTGGAACCATTGGACTGGTTATGGATTGCGATACTACTGGAATTGAACCAGATTTTGCTTTAGTAAAATTTAAAAAATTATCGGGTGGTGGTTATTTTAAAATAATTAATTCTGGCGTTCCTGCAGCATTAAAGAATTTAGGATATAAGCAAACCGAAATTGATGTAATTGAAAAATATGCAATTGGACATGCTACTATAAAAGGTGCACCACATATCAATTTTGAAAGTTTAAAATTTCATGGATTTACCCAAGAAGAAATTGAAATAATTGATAAAGCTGCAGCTGGATCCTTTGAAATTGGTTTTGTGTTTAATCAATTTACACTGGGCGAAGCTTGCCTTCAACGACTAGGATTTAAACCTGAAGATTATAACAGTCGTTCATTTAATTTATTGCGAAAATTAGGTTTCACAAAAACTGAAATTGAACAAGCCAACGATTATATATGCGGCACCATGACGGTAGAAGGGGCTCCTTATTTAAAAGATGAACATTTACCAGTATTTGATTGTGCCAATAAATGTGGCAATAAAGGTGAAAGATACATTGCTGCAACAGGACATATTAGAATGATGGCTGCTGCACAACCATTTTTAAGTGGAGCCATTTCAAAAACTATTAATTTACCAAACGAAGCAACAATAGAAAACATAAAAGAGTGTTATTACATGAGTTGGAGTTTAGGTTTAAAAGCCAATGCGCTTTACCGCGATGGTTGTAAATTAAGCCAACCACTTTCTACTAAATCTGATTCAAAAGAAGAAGATATACAAGAAACTGTTGAATCTATTTTAGGGGAAGATGCGCACAAACCTGTAGGTGAGTTAAGTCCTGAACAGGTGTTGGAAGCAGCAACTGCTATTTTAAACAGAACACACGATACTGCATTTAAACATAAATTGGCTGGTGTGGTAGCACGTAAAACTTTGCCAGGAAAACGTGGCGGATTTACACAAAAAGCCACTGTAGGTGGACAAACAATTTTTGTAAGAACTGGAGAATATGAAGATGGAACTTTAGGTGAAATATTTGTAGACTTACACAAAGAAGGAGCTACTTTGCGTAGTTTAATGAATTGCTTTTCTATAGCTGTTTCATTGGGCTTACAGTATGGTGTGCCAATAGAAGAGTATGTAGATAAATTTACTTTTACCCGTTTTGAACCTGCAGGAATTGTTAACGGACACGATAATATAAAAAACGCTACTTCAATTATTGATTATATTTTTAGAATGATAGGTTTTGAATATTTGGGTAGAGAAGATTTTATTCAAGTGCCAACAACCGAAACACAACGCAGCCAATTGGCTATAAACCAACATAAAACTGTTAATCAAAACAACCAATCTGTAAAATCAGAAAATACGTTTCATGTAGGTTCGCAAACTCCAGTTCAAAATATAACCATTGGTTTTCATAAAGTAGAAAAAAATGTTTTGCCAACTCAACCTGTTTCAGTAATACAAACACAAACTTTAGAAGCGCAACTTGACCAAGTAAGTGAAATGAACAAACGCATGGGAGATAGCCCTGCTTGCGGAACTTGTGGGCATATTACTATTCGCAGCGGTGCTTGTTACAAATGCTTAAATTGCGGAACACAAACTGGATGCAGCTAATTTGTGATTTGTGATTTATGATTTGTGATTCAACGACCGAACATTATTTAACCAAACACGCCACAATTAACTAGCCCGATGTGGGGGCAATTTCATATATATAAATTTAAAATCCTTGTTTGAAAAAGCAGGGATTTTTTTTTATATGGAAATTAAAACTAGCTTGCAGGAATATGAAAACATCAATTTTAAAATTTCAATCCATTTCTTTACTTATTCTTATAGTATTGTTTTCAATAACATGCAAAAAAGAAGAGACAAAGAATGTAGAAGTAACACCAACAACAAGCTATAGTTTAAGTAATAACGAATTATTGCCAATGCAACTTGTTACAGTTCAGTCGAGTGTAAATATTTCGCAAGAAAAATTATCTGGTTTAATAAATAATCAGCCCGTTGAACTGTATAAATCGAGCGACAATGAATGGAGTTTTATTTGTCCTGTATTGGCATCTGGCAATTACACATTAACAGTAAAAGATTTGTTTACTCTTAATTTTGCAGTAAAAACTTACGTTGCAATTCAAAATCCTGAAACAACTATTTCATTACTTAAAACCGAGGTGAGTCAATTGCAAACTAACTTGGGTAATTCAACATTAACCAATAAACAAGATTTGGTCGATAATCTTAGTTATTTAAAAAATGGCTTAGACGAAATAACAACAAAACTAACCAATGAAGAAAAAATACAATTAGCCTATTTTATTAACGCAAATGGTTTAGACAATGCCAATTTTTCAGAAGGTTTAACCACCAATTTACCTGATAGTTTTTTGGGTAAAAATTCATTATTTGACCCAAATGATGCTGCTGATTTGTTTATTTTAAAATTTACATCAGCACGTATTAATGGAATTATATCAGTATCAACAGCTGTTGCATTTTTTTTAGCTCCTGAACCCACTTTTATAAGTAAAGGCCTTGGAATATTGGCCTCCATTTCAGCTATTGCTAACATTGCTGTTTTACATAAATTAATTGATGAAGATTTAAGTAAATTACTAAGTAAAGCAGTTGATTTGGATGCAATTCAAAAAAAAGCTACAGATTTTAATTTTACTAATGGACAAAAACTGAATATAGGTTTTAAAGCCACCTTCAATAATTTTACAGAAACTGATAAAACTGCTGGTCGATTCCCACTATTATTTAATGGAATTACAGAAGTAAACAAAAAACTTGAAAATTTTTATACGGCCTATTTAAAAGTAAAATCGTGGGTTACAGGAACTCAACCAGCAAACACTAAAAAGCTTTTAGTTGTTTCTAATGCTGTTAAACAAAAAACATTTTATTTAAATCCAAAATATTTATCAATCAAAAATGTATCAAACTCCAATATAAATGTTGAAATATCGTCAATTGGAACAGATGTATTTTTAAAAGCTACTAGTTCAACTATTAAAGTAAAAACTAACTTTACAGTAACTATAAAATACAATCAAGCAAATGTAAACAACAGTATTGAAAAAACGTATAATGCTACCTTGGAACCTGGTTTTGATTTAATTGGAACCTGGAATTGTATAGAAGGAAAGATAGGAAGTAAAAATTATTTTGATTATACTGATGTATGGGAAGCAACTTGTTATAAAACCTCACCACCAACCGTAATTAAACTTATTGATGTTATTAAACGTGATTTTGTAAAATGGATTTTTAAAAACGAAACTGAATTAAACTGGCAAGAAAAAGGAATTGATATTAGGCAAAAAGGGATTGATGCAGATTGCATAGTACAAACACCTCAAACTTCAATAATAAATCAATCTTTGGCGGCAACATACATTTTAGATGGAACAGTTTTTAAAATAAAAATTGAAAATGAAGAGTCAATCTGGACATTTGAAAAAATAGCAAATGATCAATTTAAAGTTTATTATCCTACTTATAATATGTACTTTACTTTCAAAAAACAGTAATCTAAACACGCCACAATTAACTAGCCCGATGTGGGGGCAATTTTATATATATATTAAAAATCCTTGCTTGAAAAAGCAGGGATTTTTTTATTAATTAAACAGCTTTATGGCTTCCCCATCTCTAAAAAAATGTAATCGAATGGTTTCTGTAGTAGTATCGCTTGTGTAAACTCCCCTATTAAAAACGATATCATCACCACGCATTTTTACATCAAATTTTCCTGTTAAATGATTGCTAGTATCATTTTTATAAAAATCAAATTCTAAAAAATAACTATTATTTATACTCCAAGTTCCTTTACCATTGGGGTTTTGAGTTGTTATAGTACTGTCTTTATTAAATTTTACTTTAAATCCGTTTGTGTTATTCAACCATTCTCGCGAGTCGTTAAAAACCATTTTACGTTTATTAAACATTCTGTTTTCGAATTGGTAAATACTCCATGGTTGTTTGCATAATTCATTTACAAACGAATCGGTTACCAAGTCGCGTTTAGTGAAAAAGTAGGTATATTTAGTGGTGTAGTTTGTTTCTGTTTTAAAGTTACAAGCACTTAAAACAATAAAAAATGAAATGTAGAATAAAAATAATTTAGCCATTAAAAATAAGTATTTAATAAGGCTGGCAATATAACTTTAGCTATTAATTTTAAAAATATTAAATAAAATTAATATTGGTATTGATACAAAAGTGGACTATGTGAATATTAAAGTTTATGTAATATTTTAAAGTATGTTGTGTATTTGGTTTTATTCGTATAGTTTTGACTTTTTATAATAATTATATGAAACACACTGCAATAATTTTAATTTTTACTATTTTATTTTTTTCAGTAACCTCTTGTTTTAGAAAAGTTGAATTCGATGAATTTGCTAAGAAAGGGAGAGTAGTTGTTGTTCCTGTAGATACAACTCCACCACCACCACCACCTCCTCCACCAATTGATACTCTTTCAAGTTTTAAAATTAACGGAGTGACCGTTTCAATTGATTCAGCAATTGGAAGTTTATATACTACTTCTTCATTTCCCCCAAAAAGAATAATTGATGTATTTGCCTTTAAATCTGCAAAAACAGTTTTTGTAATGAAATTTGATCCAATAACTGGCGACCAAGTAGTTGGATTTGCCCCAAATAATGCTCAGTTAACTTATGTTGCAGGAAATAATTTTCCTACCGACCAATATGATAGTAAAAGTGGCACGTTTAATTTATCGGTTTGCGATACTATAAACAGAAAAATAAAAGGAACATTTAGTTTTATTGGCACTAACGGAATTAGCGATACTGCCATTAAAGAAGGTAAATTTTATTTAAGGCGTTTGAATATAAATTAAATTTATAGATTCAACTCTCTATTTGGATCCCAAAAATGGCTTTCGAAGTTTTGAATTTGATCATCTACTATTTTTAGTCCTTCTTTTTCTAATAATTGTTGCATTTTATTTTCACCAAAATGGTGCTTACCAGTTAGTAAACCATTTCTGTTTACTACCCTATGAGCTGGAATTTTTTCAATTAAAAGATGACTCGCATTCATAGCATAACCAACTGTTCGACTACTTTTGGCACTACCTAAATATTTAGCAATAGCACCATAACTGGTTACTTTACCAGCTGGAATTTGTTTAACAACTTCAAATACATTTTCAAAAAAAGTGTATTTATCCATTTTCTTATATTAGTTTTTGATAGGCTTTTATCCATCTGTCGGGAATTTCATTCGATAAAGCAATTTTATAATCGCTATAGTTACAAGGAACCATAAATGAACCAGATTTATCACTTTTATTTTTAGGATATGGAACTTCCATCCACCACCTGTCGCTCATGTTATTTTTATAAAAAGTAATGTCGTAAGAACCTTGAATACTGGTATAATAAACCAAAAAATCGTTGTTTTCTTTGGTTGGATATTCAATTTTGCGGTTATTATATCCATCAATAAAATACCAAAGCATTTGCGCAACCAATTGACTTGTTAAATTATTTATATCTTTTGCAGGGTTTAAATTATAAATACCAAATGTTTTTAAATCGTTGCTCATACCTGCATATCTTGAAATTTGACACGCTTCTTCTCCTGTAAATCCATTTGCCGAGGGGTTGCTTTGTCCATGAGCATCCGCTGCCTTTATAGCCGACAGGTTAAAAGCCATCATATCTGCATTTCTGCAAAATGGCTCAATATCGTGTATTTTATTTCTAAATAAACCTAAACGCAACATATCAAAATTCATTTTTTCAAATGCGTCATAACTTTCGGTTTCTACAAAATAACTTTGGTGACCAACATGAGTAATATTAAACAAATAGTTTTTTTGATGTGCTATAATCTTACTAATGTATCCATTATTTATTTCATTTTCATCATCAAAGTTTAATGCCACTCTTGCATCAGCAATTAACACATTCATATTAAATTGTGTGTTTTCATATGCGGCATATTGTGTATGTATAAAATCTTCGTTCGCACCAATTATTAAGCACAATACATGCTTTTTAATTAATGCTGCTAAAGTTTGTTTTACAGCATAATAAGTATCGTTAATGGTATTGCCAGCTTCTATATTTCCTAAGTCTACAATACTTATATCATTTCTATGTTTTATTAGTTGATAAAACTCTTTTCTAATTTCATCTGCCGATTTTGAAGTACCATTATTTAATACTCCTACCCTATCATCATTTATACCAATAATTGCAATTTTATTTTTAGTTAAATCATCTATTTTACTATTGAAATTAGTAGAATAAAACAAGCTTTTTTTGCTACATGATAATTCTAAAAATTCAATAATATTTTTTGGTATTGGGTTTAAAAATTCCATTTTTTTATTTTGGTTATTACCTTAAATTATTTTATTAAAAATAACTTTAGCTATTTGCTTCAAAACTCATTAATTTGTTGGCAAATAAAATAAACATATCCACAAACAGTGATTTTAATTAGCGGTTCAACAGGATTTTTAGGTGCACACGTAGCTTGTTACTTATTAAGTAAAAATAAAAAAGTAAAGTTAATAAGGCGTAAATCAGCTAGTTTAGCTGAGTTTGATAAAATATTTAACTACTATTTTAATCATTATAGCACCAATGCAAAAAACGCATTATACCAATCAATTAATTGGGAAGAAGCCGATATTTTAAATATTCCGCAATTAGAAAATGCTTTTTTAGACATTAAAGAGGTTTATCACTGTGCGGCAATGGTTAGCTTTTTTGCAAAAGACAAAGTGCAAATGGATAAAACCAATGCGGAAGGAACTGCCAATATGGTTAATTTAGCATTGATAAATAAAGTAGAAAAATTTTGTTTTATTAGTTCAATAGCTGCTATTGGCCGAAGTATAAATGGTGCTTTAATAGACGAAAATTGTAAGTGGGAAAATAGTAAACTAAATAGCAACTATGCTATAAGTAAATACAAAGCCGAAATGGAAGTATGGCGAGCAAAAGAGGAAGGTTTGAATGTATGTATTGTAAACCCAGGTGTTATTTTAGGTTATGGCGATTTTAATAAAGGTTCATTGGCTTTATTTAATTCAGTGTATAAGGGAATGCCTTTGTATACTAATGGAATAAATGGTTATGTTGATGTGCAAGACATTACCAAAGTTTGTTTTGAATTAATGGAAAAAAATATTTTTAACCAACGTTATATTTTAGTAAGCGAATGTGTAAGTATTAAAGATTTATTTGTGGCCATTGCCAAGCATTTATTTGTAAAGCCACCAAGGTATCTTGTTACTCCATTATTAAGCGAAATAGCTTGGCGAGTATTTGCTGTTGTTAGATTTT
>JBAXCN010000010.1:0-59256 GCA_037141455.1 Bacteroidota bacterium | reverse complement strand
TCTAAAATATTGGCAGCTTCTTTCATTACTTCCAAATCGCTATCGCTGCCCATAATTATTGCTATTTCTTTCATTTTATTTAATTTTAAGCAAACATAAAAAAAGCTGCTCAAAAAGCAGCTTTTATATTTAACTATTATTAGTATCCTTTAAAATTAGCAGGTCTACGTTCTAAAAAGGCTTTGGTTCCTTCTATAAAATCTTCGCTGCCAAAAAAGTTTCCAAACTCGTTTATTTCCACATTATTTCCATCTGCACGCTTTTCGTAATAAGCATTTACACAACGTATAACACTTGCAATTGCCAAAGGCGATTTGGTTTTTACTTTTTCTAAAATCTCTTCACATTTCGCAATTAAATTTTCTTGAGGAACTACATGGTTAACCAATCCTAAATTCAATGCTGTTTGTGCATCAATTATATCGGCAGTCATTAAATATTCTAACGCTCTACCACGGCCAATTAATTGAGCCAAACGTTGGGTTCCTGCATAGCCAGGAGTAATACCTAGGTTAACTTCCGGCTGACCAAACTTTGCATTTTCGGCAGCAACGCGAATGTGGCAACTCATGGCCAATTCGTTTCCACCACCTAAAGCAAAACCATTTATTGCGGCAATTACAGGTTTAGGGCAATTTTCAATGGCTCGCAATACTGCGTGTCCATCTGCACTCATTTTGGTTCCTTCTTCTACATTAAAGTCAGCAAACTCGGCTATATCAGCACCAGCAGCAAAAGCTTTTTTACCACTTCCTGTTAATATTACTCCTCTTACCTCAGCGCTATCGTAAATACTTATCACTGCATTTTTTATATCGGAAAGAGTTTGAATATTTAATGCATTTAATTTTGATTCGCGGTTAATAGTTATGTAAAAAATATTGTTTTTTACTTCTGTTAAAATGGTTTGATACATATTTTGAGTTGGTATGCTTATTTTTTAAATTTAGCGTGCAACAATAATGATTTTGATTAAAAAGGAAGTAATTTATTTAAAAAATTAATACACACTTTTTAAATAAAAACTACTTAACCAAAAACGCACTTATCCTTTTCTTTAAATCTTCATCTTTTAAAGTAACAATAGCTTTTACAAGAAAGGCTTTATCGGCTTGTACGTTTTTTTTGTAATTTAAAAAAGAAGGACTATTTACTGAACAACTATAGCGTAAATATATTAACTCAGGGCTATTTGGCAGCAATTCTATGGCTTTTTCAAGTTCAGTTTTTCCAGCATTAAAGCTGTTTAGCTTGTTTAGTGGGTTATAATAATGTTTTGCTAAAATCATTTTTAAAGCACCTTTATAACCTCTTTCTATAGGAGTAATATTGGTTTTTAACTCTAGAGCAGCAACCATTTTTTCGGCTAAAGCTTTGTTGTTTATTGCTTTTTCGTACTGATTTCTAAAATCAACATCTGCAAAAATTAGTTTTGAAACAAACAAAATAAAGAATAATACGAAAGTTGGTTTGAACATAGTTTTAATTTATACATAAATATAAACTATAACAAATTAAAACTATGGCGAAAATAAGAGCCAAAAAACAAAGCATATTTCTTTTTATCAGAAATACGTACTCTATTCTCCATAATTGATTCTGCAGGCAAATCCATAATTTTACTCAATAATTGTGAGTAATAAATGTAAGCTACGTAAACACCAAAGCGAGCATCTTTAGGAAGTTTTTTTATTCCTTCATAGCCTATTTTAAAATCGTTTAAAATGTCATCTTCTATTTCCTCTTTTGTTTCTGTATTAAAACCATTAGCACGTAATTGAGGAAAATAAACCCTACCAAGTGCTTCAGAATCTGCTTTAAAATCGCGTAAGAAGTTGATTTTTTGAAAAGCCGATCCCAATTTCATGGCATATGGTTTTAAATCTTCGTACGCGGTTTTGTTTCCTTCTGTAAAAACACTTAAACACATTAAACCAACCACTTCTGCCGAGCCTAATATATATTCTTCATATTTTAATTGGTCGTATAGGCTTTTTTCCAAATCCATTTCCATACTTTTTAAAAAAGTTTCAATGGTCCAATGATCAATATTGTATTTATTTACAACGTCTTGAAATGAATTTAATATAGGGTTTAAACTAATTTTTTGTTCAATGGCTTTGTAAGTATCTATTTTAAAATCGGCTAATAATTGTTTTTTATCAAAATTATGGAATGAGTCTACTATTTCATCGGCCAAACGCACGAAACCGTACACCCCATAAATTGGGTCGTGGAAACGGTTTGCCAAAAATTTAATTCCCATTGAAAAGGAAGTACTGTATGTTTTGGTTACCAATTTGCTGCTCATTCGAGAAACATTATCGAACAATAGTTTCATAGGGTAGAAATACTTTTAACTCACAATTATAAGGAATTTAAAATAAAAAAGTTTTAATCATTCGCTAAAAAATCTTTTATAATTAAATTTGCAACCACATTGCCGCTTATAATACTAGGCGGAACTCCAGGCCCTGGTACTGTTAACTGACCTGCAAAATACAGATTATTCAATTTATTACTTTTAATTCGGGGTTTTAAAATGGCTGTTTGGGTAAGTGTATTTGCTAAACCATAAGCATTTCCTTTATACGAAAAATAATCAGATTTAAAATCGTTGATACCAAAACTGCGTTTGTAAACCACATTTTCTTTAATGCTTTGTCCTGTAAATTTCTCTAAACGTTCCATCATCATATCAAAGTAAAGTTCACGTTTTTCCTCCGAATCGTCAGTTAACTCAGTTGAGATTGGCACTAACAAAAACAAATTTTCGTAACCAGTAGGAGCTGCTGTATCATCGGTTTTTGAAGTGATAGAAGCATAGAATAAAGGATTTTTTGGCCATTGAATATTGGTATAAATTTCATCAGCATGTTTGTTAAAGTCTGTATCAAAAAACAAATTGTGGTGTAACAAACCGTCAAATTTTTTATTTAATCCCACATAATATAAAACACAACTAGGAGCTAATTTTCTATCGTTCCAATATTTGGGAGAATATTGTTTGTCTTTGTTGTTTAGTAAATTTTGTTCTATGTGGTTATAGTCACCTGCTGCAACAACTACATCGGTTTCAACTGTTTCATTTTCGGTTTCAACCGATACCACTTTACCATTTATAGAGTTAATTTTTGAAACAGTCGCATTTAGCTTGAATGTAACACCTTGTTGCTTTGCAATACTTTCAAAGGCTTCTACAAATTTAAACATCCCACCTTTCGGGTACCAAGTTCCTAGGCTCATGTCTGCATAATTCATTAAACTATATAAAGCAGGAGTATTGCTTGCCAAAGCACCTAAAAACAAAACGGGAAACTCCAATAATTCAACCAAAAAGGGATGGGTAACAAACTGACTAATATGTTTTTTCATGCTTGTGAGCACATCCATTTTTAATAGTCCGTTTAGCAACCTTATATCTGCGTATTCAAACAAACTTAAACTTGGCTTATAAACTAAATCGTTAATACCAACTTCGTATTTGTAAGCAGCCTCTTTTAAAAACTTTTGCAATTTTTTACTGCTTCCGGGCTCAAAACGTTCAAAAAGCGCTTCAATTCCAGGCATATCAGCAGGAATGTCAATGCCTTCACCATTTTTCCAAATAACTTTATAGCTTGGGTCAAGCCTTATTAATTCATAAAAATCCGAAGTGGATTTTCCGAAATCGTTATAAAATTTTTCAAATACATCAGGCATCCAATACCAACTAGGTCCCATATCAAAAGTAAACCCATCGGATTTAAACTGACGGGCTCGCCCGCCAATGGAACTATTTTTTTCAATAATTGTAACCGAAAACCCTGCTTTAGCTAAGTACGAAGCTGCACTCATTCCTGCAATTCCTGCGCCTATAACTACCGCTTTTTTATTTTTATTTGTCAAAATATTTACCCTTAATTATTTTAAATAACTATTAGTAAAGGAAAAGGTTTTTTTTCAAATTTCAACAAATTTTAAAAATTATTATTAAATAAAATATCTTGCGCCTAACATACAAAACTTTACAATGGAAAAATATGAATTGAACAACAAAAAGATTATAAACTCATGGGCAATGTACGATTGGGCTAACTCGGTTTTTTCTTTAACAATAGCAACTGCTATTTTTCCAATTTATTTTAATAAAATGTGCAAAGTGGCTTCTGAATCGGCTGGTTTAACAGAAACAATTGACGGGAAAGTGCATTATTTTTTAAATTTTTTAGGGTTAAAAATTGCTGGAGCAGAATTGTATTCTTTTGTAGTTTCAGCCGGTTTTTTAATAGTAGCATTTTTAAGTCCGATACTTTCTGGCATTGCAGATTTTAAACAAAATAAGAAATTTTTTTTAAAAATATTTTGTTATGTTGGTTCTACTAGTTGTATTGCTATGTATTTTTTTACCGCAAACACTATTGGCTTAGGCGTAATTTTATTTTTAATTAGTTTAGTTGGCTTTGCCGGGAGTTTGGTTTTTTATAATGCATTTTTACCCGAAATTGCTAGTGAAGACATGCTAGATAAAGTTAGTGCCAAAGGCTTTTCAATGGGATATATTGGCTGTGTGATTTTATTAATAATAAACTTAATTACCATCATGGCTCCTCACTTGTTTTTTCCTATAAATAGTAAAGTAAATGAATTAATGACGAGTAATACTTCTCTCACATTAGAAATGGCAAACGAACAAGCCTTAAGTTATTATGCAGGAATTGCCACACGGTTATCTTTTGTGTCTGTTGGTTTATGGTGGGCAGGTTTTGCACAAATAATGTTTAAAAATGTACCAGAAATTCGTACCAACAAAACCCACAGTGGTAATATTTTTAAGAAAGGATTTAACGAATTACAAAAAGTTGGAATTGAAATAAAAAAAACACCCATTATGTTAAAATACTTGTTGGGATTTTTCTTCACAAGTATGGGTTTACAAACAGTTATGTATGTTGCTAGTTTATTTGGCGAAGAGGAATTACACCTTGATACTGTAGTATTAATAGGAACAATTTTAGTAATACAATTAATTGCAATTTTAGGAGCTTGGTCTTTTTCTCGGTTGTCGAGTATTATTGGTAATATTTACACGCTAATAATTAACATAGTAATTTGGACAGTAATTTGTTTTTTGGCTTACACCATTAAAGATACACCTGAATATTTTAATATTTTTGGCAACCAAGTTAAAAAGGTAGTGATTCATTTTATGGGCTTAGGAGTTTTGGTAGGGCTGGTTATGGGCGGCATTCAGTCAATGTTTAGAAGTACTTATGCTAAACTAATTCCCGAAAATACCCACGACCATGCTTCTTATTTTAGCTTTTTTGAAGTAAGTGAAAAGGTGGCAATTGTTTTAGGTACTTTTAGTTACGGTTTGCTTAACAGAATAACTCTTAATATGAGGTTTTCGGTATTGGCATTAGCTACCTATTTTGTTATAGGTTTAGTGTTTATTGTTCAAATAAAAAATTTTAAAAGCTACAACCAAAACTAAAAAACACCATATTATCTTAAAAATGAAAATAGACTTATTTATTCCATGTTTTATTGATCAATTTAATCCGCAAACAGGATTTAATATGGTAAAAGTATTGGAAAAAGCGGGATGTAAGGTTAATTATAATGTGGAACAAACTTGTTGCGGCTTGCCTGCTTTTAATGCCGGGCAGTGGAACGAGGCAAGACAAGTAGGAGAAAAACTTTTAAGCGAAGTAACATCCGATAGAAATTTTGTTTGTGCTTCATCGGCTTGTACAGCAATGATTAGAAATTCTTACGACTTATTGTTTCAAAATTCTTCTTATCACAATAAATTTAGGCAATTACAAAAGCGCACTTTTGAACTGAGCGAGTTTTTAGTAGACACAATGAAAGTTGAAAGCGTAGGATCTACTTTTATTGGGCAAGTTGTGTTTATGGATACATGTACTGCTTTAAACGGATGTGGAATAAAAGAGCAGCCAAGAAAATTGTTAAAACAAATAGAGGGGTTAGAAATAGTGGAAATAGGAGGACAAAATGAATGTTGTGGTTTTGGTGGAAGCTTTGCAGTTGCCAATCCTGAATTATCTGTTCAAATGGGTAATAAAAAACTAGAAGCCATTAAAGAAACAAGAGTTCAAAATATAATATCAACCGATTATAGTTGCTTGATTCATTTAAAAAGTATTGCCGATAAAAAAGGAATGAACCTTAACTTTTTACACATTGCTGATGTATTGGCAAGTGGAATTTAAACGGAAGAGAAATTAAAAATAACGCCTACTGCTCGCTTGTTTCCCAACTAACAATAAATTTTCCCTCAGATTTCGCAGTAAAGCGCAGATGCTGATTCAAAGCCGTTATTTTGTATACTGACCAACATCAAGCAGAACCAAATACTTTGTAGTTAGCGAATGAACTAAGGACAAAAAGAGATAATCCATTTAAATATTTCAATGATTGTTGAAGGGCTATCTTACAGTGTAAAACTTTGGAAATAGAAATAAATTCATATAATTGTACTTCAAGTTAACAAACAAAAAGCAAATTAATTAAAAATGTCGTTTATAGCAGGTCTTAGCTTTATTGTAAATACTTCTTTGCTTAAAAACTATAGTAAAGGAGAGGAACGTGAACTGTCGCTTTCAAGTAGTAAAACACCATTACTTTTATATACCCCAACTAAGAAAGAAAAAGGGCTCATCATTTCCCTTACTGGCTTTTCTACAAGCGGTTACCAGGATAAACGTATTGCAGTAGTTAACAATGCTTTTGTAAAATTGGGCTACCGAGTAATTACCCCCAAGATTAAAACCATAGATGAATTATTAATTCATCCTTCGGGTATTGATGAAGTAAAGGAGGTCATTACTGGTATTGCTTCTAATCCATTGTTGAACCCAAATTCATTCCGTCCTGCTGTTTTTGCTCCCTCTTTCACCGCTGGCATTGCTGCTTTGGCAATTGCTGAAATGCCTGCAAAAAGTGTTTCATCCTTGTGCTTGATAGGAAGTTTTTGTGATTTTGAAACAACCATTCAGTTTGCTTTAACCAACGAAAAAAATGTAGACGATTATGGGATGCATATTCTCATGAAAAATTTTCTAAAATATGAAGTTGGTAATAATCCAAGATTAGAAAAATTAGTTCAAACCGCCTTAGAAGATAACGGTATGAAAAGAAAAGTGCCATTACTACCAAGCTTACTTGGGCAAACAGATTCAGCAACAGTTGATTTATATAAGAAACTTAGATTCAATACCGAATTTAGAAGAGATTTAATTATGCAAGCATGGACTAAAATTCCCGATTTTGCCATTTGGAAAAACCGACTTGATTTATCGAAACATGCCAATAAAATTTCCTGTCCACTTACCATCATTCATGGGAAAGAGGATGTTGTTATTCCTTCGTCAGAATCTATATTACTAAATTCTTTGCTTGAAGATAAAAACCCAAAAGTCCATTTAGAATTGTCAAATTTGTTAGACCATGGAGATTTGAAAGTAGGATTTAATATTTTTAGTGAAATAAACAATTTGGCCAAAGCATTTAATTATTTTATTTTAAATATCAAATAAAATCAGCTACTCAACGGTTTGAGCTAAGCAAAACGCAGCCAAAGATTTAAATTTTTACGCAAACAAATTCTCCTTTTTGAGTGGAGGTCGCAGACCGGGGTGGATTTTTAGAAATTTCCCGCAGATTTCACAGATAAACGCAGATGTTTAAACGCCAACTTCTCGCTTATGTTTCTATTATATTGCCTCCGCCAAATAGTAATAATGCTGCCACCACTCCTTTTCTTTACTAACCACTTTTTTGCCACAGATTTCACTGATTAACATAGTTAACTAATGTATTAGCAGTTGGAAAATAGTGTTAAAAAATTTTAATAAAAAAAGCCCAACTGAAATATTTTTCAGTTGGGCTTTTGTATAAGATTAAATAATTAGTTACCCATGTAATAAAATAAACCTAAAGTTGGAGTTAAACCAGCTCCAATTGAAAACCCTCCTCCTGAAGTTTCTGTTGTATTTGCTGGAATTAAACCAGCAGCAGGACTTTCAGTTTTAGTAGTTGTCATGTCATAACTTAAAATATTATTCAAGCTAAAATCAATTCCCCATTTTGGAGATACAAAATAAGTAAGACCAGGCGAAACAGCAATATTTATTAAAGAACCTGAAACTTTATCACCATCTTTAAAAGCAGATAGCCCATCATTATCCTTGTCGGTAAAAGAAAATGAGCCATAGTTCAGCCCTGCTTGGGTATGCATATATAAATTAGTGGTAATTTCAGAGTATTTTCTTGCAAACAAACCAACACCCAATGTAGATGCCATCACATTTTCTTTTTTAGTTCCATCAGTAGATGTTGCTGTTGACATATACATTGAACCTACATTTAATGATAAGCCTATAGCCAAACCATCACTTAAAAAATAACCTACAGTTGGAGAAAAATTCCATTCAGTGTAACCAGGAGTTTTTAAATCGGGTGCTCCAGTAACTTTTGTTGTTCCTTCTGATTTAATGTCAGCACCTAAACCCCCCCCGAACATTAATGAACCAGAAGCAATTTGTGCATTTGCACTTAATACTGTTCCTGCAACCATACTAGCTACAGCAAACATTTTTGTAATTGTTTTTTTCATATTGTTTTTTTGTTTTAAAATGTAAATCAAATGTAGTAATTGTAATTAATTTGTCAAGTTTTTTTGCATTTATTTTTTTAACTTGTTATTTAAATATGTTGAAAACGTTATAAAAAAGTTATTTATTCAGTAGGTTTAAATCGAGTTTTATGGGAAATTTATTTTTAAAAATAATAATTAAAACCGCTTTATTGCATAAATAATCATGTCAAAAAAAAACATATCTATTATTGGTGGCGGTCCATCGGCATTAATTTTTGCAGCAATTATAAACACCAATAAGTTTAATGTTACTATTTATGAAAAAGGAAACAATGTTGGCAGAAAATTTTTAGTTGCAGGTGATGGAGGCTTAAACCTGACCCACAGCGAAATTCCAGAAGAATTTATAGTAAAATATACACCAACTAAATTTATTAAACCTTATTTTCAAAAATTTAATAATTACAACTTAATTAATTGGATAAATGATATTGGAATTGAAACATTTGTAGGCTCAAGTAAACGGGTTTTTCCTTTAAAAGTCATTAAACCAATTACCGTTTTAAATTGCATAATTGATAAAATAAAAGCCAATGATGTAACCATAAATACTTTACACGAATGGATGGGTTGGGACCACAATAACTTGGTTTTTAAAACACCATTAGGTGAAAAACAAGTTGAAACAGATTTCACCATATTTGCTTTGGGAGGAGCTAGTTGGAGTGTAACTGGTTCTGACGGAAAGTGGATAGAAAAGTTTGCAGAAAAAGGAATTAAAACCGTTCCGTTTCAAGCATCCAATTGTGCTTTTCAAATAAATTGGTCCGAAAGTTTTATTAACGAAAATGAAGGTAATTTTTTAAAAAATATATCCATATCGTGTGGTAGTTTAACCAAAAAAGGCGAACTTACTATTACAAAGCTTGGGCTTGAAGGGGGCGCTATTTATGCCCTTAGCCACAAAATTAGATCGCAGATAAACTCATTGAAAGAAGCAACTGTTTTTATTGATTTTAAACCAATAATTACCCAACAAGCTATTATAAGAAAACTAAGCAATGAAACTAAATCAATAGCCGATATTTTAAGATTTGATTTAAACCTTACTCCAACTCAAATTGCATTAATTAAAGAATATACTTCAAAAGAAGAATACAATAACATTGAATTTATTGCAGAAATAATTAAAAATTTTCCACTTAAAATAATAGGAACTGCTCCAATTGACGAAGCTATTTCGACAGTGGGTGGAATTGCACTAAATGAAGTTGCCGAAAACTTAGAACTAATTAAAATGTCGCATTCGTTTTGTATGGGCGAAATGCTTGATTGGGATGCACCAACAGGAGGTTATTTGTTACAAGCCAATTTTAGCATGGGTTTTTATTTGGCCGACTATTTTAATGGATTACCTTAATTAATAACAACTAGTTTACATACTATCAATATATTTGCCTTGTGAAAAATAATATTCTATTAGTTTTATTAACGCTATCCTTTTTTAGTAGTTGTAGTCCTCAGCTCTCCATTGGCAACACCAATTACAAAAACATAAAAATTAAAATAGATTCATTACAACTTAATGATGAAAAAACAGTTAAAACCATTGCCCCTTATAAGTTTAGGCTTGATAGTTTAATGAGTGAAGTATTGTGTTACAATAACCAAGACTTGAAAAAAGATTTACCTGAAGGTACGTTGGGCAATTTTGTTTGTGATGAGTTGATGATGTGGAGCAGAAGAATGCGCTTGGCTACAGTAGTTGATTTTTGTGTTTACAATAATGGTGGTTTACGTGTTGGAAGCATTGCCAAAGGCAATATAACAGTTGGTAAAATTTTCGAATTAGCACCATTTGATAATGAATTAGTAGTAGTAGCTTTAGATGGTAAATATTGCAAACAATTGTTTGATTTAATGGCTCAGAACAATGGGGCTCCTTGCTCTAAAGAATTACGTTTTGATATTGAAAACAATAAAGCGGTGAATATTACCATAGAGGGTCAACCATTTGATGAAAGTAAAATCTACTTTATTTTAACTAATGATTATGTGGCAAACGGTGGTGATAAAACTGAACCTATGAAACATGCTAACAATATTCAATCACTACATTTAATGGTACGTGATGCCTTAATAAAGCAATTAAGAGGAGGTCAAACTAAAAATGCGATACTAGATGGAAGAATTAAACAAATCAAATAGACGCGACTTTATAAGAAAATCGGGTGTTTTATTGGCGGGTTCTGCTTTTATGACTTCGCCAATAAATCATTTGTTGGCAAGTAATAAAGAAACCAAACTTTGTATTTTACACACCAACGATTGGCACAGCAGGATTGAACCATTTGACAAAAGCGATAAAAACTATGCTGGCATGGGTGGGGCTGAAATGAGGGCTGCCTTAATAAATAAATATAGAAAAGAAAACGAACATGTGTTATTGTTGGATTCGGGCGATATATTTCAAGGAACACCTTATTTTAATTTTTATGGAGGCGAGCTTGAATATAAATTGATGAGTCAAATGGGCTATGATTGCGTAACACTTGGCAACCACGATTTTGACAACGGTATTGAAGGTTTATTTAAACAAATGCCGCATGCCACTTTCGACTTTGTAAACTGTAATTACGATTTTAAAGACACGCTAATTGAAAACAAAGTATTGCCATATAAAATATATAAAAAGGGGGGGTTAAAAATTGGTGTTACTGGAGTTGGTATTGAATTAAGTGGATTAGTTCCTGAAAAACTTTATGGGAAAATAAAATATAACAATCCTGTAGAAAGTGCAAACAAAGTAGCTACATTTTTAAAGCTAGAAAAAAAATGTGATTTAGTAATATGTTTATCGCATTTGGGACATAGCTATAAAGACAAAAAAATTAGCGATTTAACATTTGCACCCCAATCACGTAACATTAACTTAATATTGGGAGGCCACACACACACTTTTTTACCTGAACCAACCACTATAAAAAATGCAGAAAACAAGAATATTTTGATAAATCAAGTAGGTTGGGGAGGCCTCTGTTTAGGTATAATTGAACTTACTTTTAATAGCAAATTAACTAACAGTGTTATGCACACAGCTAGCAATGTTGATATATTAGATACAAGCATATAATGTTGAAAACCTTTTGTTTATAGGCCTTCACAACTATCTGGTTTTCATATTTAGCCATTTTTATTATTTATAAAGTAACTCACAAATTGCAAACAAATAGGTTTTAAAAATGCAACATAAAAATATCAAAAAATTTTTTGTGTCTACTAATCAGCACCAAAAAATTTTTAAGTAACAATTTGTTAATTAATGTTGAAAAAAACTTTTTTGTGTAAACTTTTTAACACACTTTTACACTCAGAAAAGGTATGAATACAATGAGTGAACAGACATGTGAAACAGTATGGGTTAATTGCTTAAAATTAATTCAAGATAATGTTAATCCCCAAAGCTTTAGAACTTGGTTTGAACCAATAAAACCAATAAAGTTAGACAATAAAATTTTAACAATTCAAGTTCCAAGCCAATTTTTTTACGAGTGGTTGGAAGAACATTATGTTAGTTTATTGAAAAAAACATTAAAACAAATACTTGGAACAGGTGCAAGATTAGAATATAATATAATAGTAGAAAACGGTACATCGAACTCTAATCCATATATTGTTAATTTACCAGGAAGTCAAAATTCAAAAATTGATTCGCAAGAAGGCGGACTAGGTTCAGCTTTAAATACCAATATAAAAAACCCATTTGTTATACCGGGATTAAAAAAGGTAAATATTGATTCGAACCTTAACCACAACTTAACGTTCGATAATTACATAGAGGGCGACAATAACCGTTTGGCAAGAGCCGCGGGGATGTCAGTTGCCTCAAAACCGGGAGGAACTGCTTTTAACCCGCTAATGTTTTTTGGTGAAACAGGAATGGGTAAAACCCATTTGGTGCACGCCATTGGAAATATGGTAAAGCAAAACAATAAAAACAAAATTGTATTGTATGTACCAATCGAAAAATTTACCAATCAGTTTGTAGAAGCCATTAGAAACAACTCAAACCAAGACTTTTTAAACTATTACCAACAGGTAGATGTATTGATAGTAGATGATGTGCAATTTTTAGAAAACAAACAAAAAACACAAGAAATATTCTTTACTATTTTTAACCATTTACATCAACAAGGCAAGCAGTTAATTTTAACTAGCGATAGAGCTCCAAAGGATTTAAAAGGAATGGACGAACGTTTGTTAAGTCGTTTTAAATGGGGCCTTTCAGCCGATATTCAATCACCTGATTTTGAAACTCGTTTGGCTATTTTAGAACACATGATGTACAACGATGGCATAAACTTACACAGAGATGTTGTAGAATATGTAGCGCATAACATTAATACAAATGTCCGCGAATTACAAGGTGCTTTAGTTAGTTTATTGGCTCAATCATCATTAAACAAAAAAGAAGTTACACTTGATTTAGCTAAGCAAATTCTTAAAAACTTTGTTAAGAATAACACCCGTGAAATTTCAATTGAATTTATTCAAAAATTAGTTTGCGACTATTTTACTATTCCAGTTGAACAAGTAAAATCGAAAACACGTAAACGCGAAATTGTTCAAGCTCGTCAAATAAGCATGTATTACGCTAAAGACTTGACTAAATCATCGTTAAAAACTATAGGAATGCATTTTGGTGGAAGAGATCACTCAACAGTTATTCATGCTTGCCAAACCGTAAATGATTTAATGGAAACAGATAAAAAATTCAGAGCCGATATTGAAGAAATTGGGAAAAGAATTAAAATGAACTTAGTTTAAATAAATATGTGAAATGCCTCTTAATTCAAAAATTAAGGGGCATTTTTTAAACAAAAAAGCCAGGCTCCCCCGGCTTTTTGCCTATTGTTTCCAATAGTTTTTCATTTTCATGAAAAATTTACTCACTCACATTAATAAACATTAATAGTTTAATAATAGTTTATTTTTAATGACCTTTATTTATAAATCAATGATATTGAAACCATTATTTTTTGCAACAATTTCATTATAAAGCATATAGACTATATTTTTAACAAACGTTATTATTATAAAAAAAAGAATCATTTTTGAAAATTGACTTTATATAAATGAAACAAATTTTTAAAGAACATAAAGAAAATTCATTTGAATGGTTAGATGTAAATAATCCAACTGAAAGTGAATTAAATGAATTGGTTTTAAAATATAATTTACCCGAAACAGCAATAAAAGATTGTTTAGACCCAGAACACCTACCCAAATTTGAACAATTTGAAAAGCAGCATTTTATTATTACAAGAAATTATGATAATAACTGTAACATTTCATCAGACAGTATTCAAAAACTAACACATAAAATAGCTTTTTTTTGGAACGATACTTTTTTATTGACCATTCATAGGCACGAATCGTACATTATAAATGGGGTTAAAAACAAATATGCTGATGGAAATATTTGTAAAACGCCTTTCGATTTTATTTGTAAGATCATAAAAGACTCGTTGCAAAGTTTTGAAGGGCCTTTAAATGTATTAGATAAAGAAATTGACTCCTACGAAACACGCATATTTTTAAAGAATAAAATACCTAATTTATTAAAGAATTTGTATTTAATAAAAAGGAAAGCGTATGTAAAAAAAAGGCTCTTTACTTTAACAAAAAATGTAATAGAACAGCTTGAAAACACAAACAAAAGCAATACTATTTTCGAAGATTTAAAAGACACTTACGTAAGGGTTGAAACAACTTCAGAAGAAATTTACGATAGTATACATAGTTTGTTAAATATTTACATATCTATTTCGAGCCAAAAAACGAATGAAGTAATGCGGGTTTTAACTGTGTTTTCAGCCTTTTTTTTACCACTTACTTTTATAGTTGGTATTTACGGTATGAATTTTAAATACATGCCCGAACTTACCCAACATTATGGTTATCCTGGAATACTAATTTTTATGCTTTTATTAACCATTATTATTTACCAATGGTTTAATAGAAAAGGGTGGATTTAAAATGGCAACTAAGCAATAATACGTTGCCTTACAGTTTCGTAAACGGCAATGCCAGCAGCTACACTTACGTTTAACGATTGAACACCTAAGTCTAATGGTATTTTAGCCATTTCCTCACATTTTTTTAAAATATCGGGGCTTATGCCGGTTTCTTCATTTCCCATTATTATTGCCAATGGCACTGTTAAATCAAGTTCATGAAAATTCTTTTTTGCTTTTTCGCTACAAGCAATGGTTAATATGCCGCTTTGGTTTAGTAATTCCATTACTGTTTTAAAATTTTTTTCGCGGCAAATAGGAATATGCATCAAAGCACCAGCCGATGTTTTTACTGCATCTTCATTTATGGGAGCGCTATCGGTTGTGGGTATTACTATGGCGTTCACTCCTGCACAATATGCCGAGCGCGCTATGGCTCCTAAGTTTCGTACATCAGTAATTCTATCTAACACCAAAATAAAAGGTGTTTTTCCTTCTTCAAATAATTGTGGAATAATATCCTCAATACTTTGAAAAGCAATGGGCGATAAATAGGCCATTACTCCTTGGTGATTTTTTTGCTGTAAAAACAAAAACTTTTCTTTAGGAGCATATTGTATGGGAATGGATTGTTGTTTGCATTTTTTTAATATTTCGTTTAGCACTTCGCTTTTGGCCGATGTTTGTACGATCACTTTATTGATATCTTTTGCTGCCAATAATGCCTCTAATACTGCATGTTGGCCATATATTAGTTGATTGGTATCTATAGGTTTGGGGTTTTGTTTTGGGTAAAATGCCATTTGCGCAAGGTAAAGTATTTTTAAAAAACTAATTCATTTTTATATTTAGTCTTAAATTCTATTATTGTATAAAATATTTGATAATATATGAATTTGAATATAGTTAACTGCACATTAAAACACCGCGCGGTGCTTGCCCAAATTGGTGCTTCTACTTTTTACCAATCGTATAAAGATGAAAATACTGAAGCCGATATGCAGACTTATATTGAAAGCACCTATTCTATCGAAAAAATTATTGAGAACTTAAACAATAAAAACATCATTTATTTTTTGGCCTATAACCAAACTGGAGAGGTGGGTTATGTAAAATTGTTATTGAACCAAACCAATGAAAAATTGAATGGTTTAACTGCTGAAATAGAAAAAATATACGTGCGAAAGGAGTTTCATGGAAAAGGAATTGCACAGCAATTAATGGCGCATGTAAAACATTATTGTAAAGAAAACAATTATCAAAGCATATACCTTGGAGTGTGGCAACAAAACCACAAAGCACTAAAATTTTATAGTAAAGAAGGATTTAAAACCTTTGATACCCGAACCTTTCAACTAGGAGCCAGGCTATGCGATGATTACATGCTAAGCTATGATTTGTAAAACACATTCAATAATTTACAAACAAATAGAGATTATTTAAAAAAAACTACTTTACCCAAAACGGAAAATTAGCACAGGCTGCTTGTTCGTGGGTATCGTAAATATATACAAACAAACGGTAAGCCCCTTTTTGGAAGGGCGCTTTAAAATTATAACCATTTTTCAAATCGCCTTTTACAGCTATTGGTACTGCATCTGGACGTTTTTCTGCATCACCACCACTCTTGGTAAACTCACTTTCGGGCAATAATTCCCATTTGTATTTTAGACTAGCCAAATCGTTATGAGTAATATTTAATTGCAAACCAACATTGGCACCTTTTTTAAACGCTAAGCTTTGGTAAGGCAATTGTTTATTTAACAAAAATGAGTCAATTTTAGGAGCCCAATATTGTGGATTATTTCCACTCCAAACCTGCTGTAATACATTTACAGCTTCGGTTTGTTTTCCATCCACAAAAACACCATACCAAGTAGGAGTGGTTTCTTGTTTTTGTCCCCATAAAAATGCATACGAACCCATACACAAAGCACTGTCGTTTTTTATATAATTTGCATAACGTTCTTTATAAGTAATTGCTTTTTCCGTTGAAGTTTGTTCAATGGCAGCGCCCCATTTGGTTTTAGCTACCTCCCAATGTCCGTTAGGTCCCCACTCAGTAACCAAATATGGTTTTTCCCAGCCAAACAACCTTATTTTTTCGGGCAATGCAGGTAAATCACCATAAGTATTTACACCTAAAATATCAATATCTGGGCAAGTTTCTTTAATTAGCGAAACCTCAGGCGCATCAATACCAGCAGTAACCACACAAGTTGGATGGTTTTTATCCTCTTCGTGAATCATGGCTGCAATATTTTGCACTGCTTTCCATACCGAAAAATCAGTATATTCCAAATCCACTTCGTTTCCCACACCCCAAAGCAACAATGCAGGATGGTTTTTAAATCTATTTACAATGCTTTTAAATTGCTCCACTTGGTCTTGGCAAGCCCATTTATCGCTATAATCAAAACCATGGCGCTCAGGAGGCATCCAAAGTCCGAGCATTACAGTTAAACCACGCTTTTGTGCTTCATCTAAAACTGCTTGTGCATTTTCGGCACCCCAAAGCCTAATAGAATTTCCACCCGCAGCTACGGTTTTATCCATAAAAACATCACCACCCGCACCTTTTACATAAAAGGGTTTACCACCACGTAATAATTGATAGTTGCCAGTGGATGTTTTTGTAATTTCAACTTTTATCACCTGAGCCCATACTACATTTACAAGCACCAATAATATCCATAAAAGAGACCATTTTTTCATATTAACTATGGATTGGCTTTTAAAACTTTGAAGTAAAAATATTGCCCTTCATTTTCTAATCGAAGCATATAGGTTCCTGCATTTAACAATGGCAATTGTTTGTTTAACTGATCAGTATTTTGCACTGAAATAATTTCTTTTCCAACCAAATTAAACAATAAAATTGAGCTAGGTACAAAAGGAGCATCTACTTGTAAATGGTTATTAAAAGGATTAGGATAAACTTTTATATCGTTTTTATTAAAACCAAACTTGTTAACACCAGTAGTAATGGTTTTACAAGGTGTTTCTTCTAAAGCAAATTCATCAAAATAAAACACATCTGTATTATTGGTATTGGGTGCAAATAAAATAACCAATTGATTGATACTTCCCTCAGGTGTGTTGCCATCAGGTTTTAAAATTAATTTAAATGTTAACTCTTCCCATGCCCTGGTTTTAGAAGTTTTGGCTTGCAATACGCAGCGCCTTCCAGATGGATAATCCAATGCAGATAAAGCCCTGTTTTCAAAATTTATATTTACTTCAGTACCAATTGGTGCAGTGGTGTACAATTTCATTTTTAGCAAAAGAGACCCGTCTTCAAATGCTTTTGCATTTCTAATGATATCGGCATTTAAAATTAAAGCATCGTAAGTTATATTTCCATTTCGGTAATAACGGTTGCATAAATTGGTATTGTTTATAACATCTTTAGCAGGATTATTTATTGAAGATCTGAAGGTTCCATTGCCACCAACCCAATAAGTAGTTCTTAATGTTTCAATATTATCAATCACACCTTGGCAGGTATCGGGCAAAGCTTTAACAAAACGACTGATGGTTTTGGTAGTTGATTGGTAATTAATGGCTACTTTAATGCTATCGCTTTTTAAGCCCCAATTTACTTTTACATTGGGTGTTCCTTGACCTGAAACTATTTTAGCATTGGCAGGAACTTCCCAATTATAGCTAGCACCACCAAGGTTTTGAGTATAAAATTCTTTTTGTAAATCGGCTCTTATAATGGCTTCGGGTCCTGAAATAAATATATCGTTTAAGTTTTGATAAACCCTTATATAATCAATTTGCATCGATGCAGTATCAGGTGTGGTACCATCAGGATATCCTAAAAAATAACCACCAACTGCCAAGTTTAATATAAAATGGAAATTACGACTATAAGGCCACCAAAAATCGGGTAAATCTTTTTTTACTTTGGTACTGTAAACTACATTATCCACCAACCATTGAAGGGTATCGTTTTTCCAAATCAATGAAAAATTATGAAACTCAGATGTAAAATTACCAGAAGGTAAAGTATAGCTTGTTCCTGTATATTTATTATTAGGCGAATGAGCACCATAATGTATGGTTCCATAAGTGTTTTTAGGCTCTTGACCTTTGCCCTCTAGTAAATCAATTTCACCACTTAAAGGCCAAGTTCCATGGTAATTTTCGGTTGGTAAAAACCATACTGCTGCCCAATAAGCCTGCCCAACCGGCAAGCGAGCCCTTACATCAATTCTACCCGATGCAAAATCGAATTTATTCATCGACCTAATTCTTCCTGAACTATACGTACTATTTCCTATGTTTTCTTTTTTTGCATTGATATTAAGCATTCCGTTACCAACTGCAATATTTCCTTTTTGGTACGATTGGCGTTCATCGTTACCCCAACCGCATAAGTTTGGGCATCCATCTCCAATTTGATATTCCCAAAAATTGGTATCTAATTGTGTGCCATTAAACTCATCAGACCAACGCAAAAAATCTTGCGCAAATAGACCTAAAGGAGCTACAAAAAGAAAGAAAAAAAATAGTTTATATGTTTTCATGCAGTAAGCTTGATTTTTAATTTTCATGGTATTTTATTTAATAAAAATGGAGTCTTGTAAGTTTGCTACCGTAATAAAAAACTTACCAGGCTCTACTATAAATTTATTGTCAAGACCTACAAAAGCAAGATTGGAAACAGCTATTTTAAAATTAATACTTTTCTTTTCATTGCTAGTTAAATCAATGCGTTTAAATGCACGTAATCTTTTTATTGATGGCGTAATACTTGCATATTCATCAGTTGAGTAAATTAAAACGGTTTCAGTTCCATCTCTTGATCCTATATTTTGTATATTTAATGTAATTGAAATGCTATCATTTATACTTAAGTTTCTATTAGTAATGGCTAAGTTGCTGTAAGCAAAATTGGTATAACTTAAACCATGTCCAAAACTAAACAATGGATTAAAGCCAATAGGTTTAAAATCGTTATTTAAGATTTCGGTATATTTACAATCGTAAGTGGTGTGAGTGCCAGCATATCTTGGGAAAGTAAAAGGTAATTTCCCACTTGGGTTTACCTTACCTGTTAAAACATCTGCTATTGCCAAAGCACCTTCATTACCTGGTAAGTAAGCGTATAAAATAGCATCACATAATGGTTCCGTGTTAGCAAAAGTTCTTGGTCTGCCCTCCAAAAAAACCACCACTACTTTTTTACCTGCTTTCTTGTATAATTTAATTAAATTCTGTTGTGCTTCATCTAACTCCAAATCGTTTATATCACCAGGCTTTTCAGTGTAAGTATCTTCGCCTAAACACAACACCACAGTATTGGCATTTTGAGCTGCGCTCAATAAAACATTTTCAGGTAAATGTTGCGAGTAAGTATTGCCTTTTAAATAACTCACTTGTGAATTTCCTATTGCATTTTTTAAAGCATTTACTATAGTAATAACTTCAGGATTGAACTTTGTTTCTCTTCCTTGCCAAGTGTGTGTCCAGCCGCCATTCAATGCATTGATATAATCAGCATTTGGACCTGTCACCAAAATTTTTTCATTGCTTGAAAGTGGTAAAACATTACCTTCATTTTTTAATAAGGTAATACTTTGACAAGCCAACACATAACTTAATTTTTTGCTTTCAATTTGTTCTGGCTCTTTAAAGTTTTCAACCGGAGTATTTGGTTGGTCAAATAAACCTAATTCGTATTTTAAAGTTAGAATTCTTAGTGTAGCTTCATCAATTCTTTCTTGTTTTACCTTACCTTCTTTTACATTTTCAATTAAGTATTGTGTAAACTCTAAATCGAGCGGAACCATAGCCAAATCAATACCTGCATTGATTGATAAAGCAATAGCTTCTTTGTAACTTGCAGCCACTTTATGGCGTGTAGTTAAGTTTTTTATATCCTCCCAATCGGTTACAGTAACACCTTTAAATTTTAACTCATTGCGTAAAATTGTTTGTAATAAAAACTTGCTTGCATGTACTGGTTCACCATTTATTTCTGACGAATTAATCATAATGGTTTTGGCGCCTGCGGCAACGGCTTTGGCAAATGGTAATAAATAAATTTCGCGTAATTGGCGTTCTGGAATATAAGCAGGCGATCTATCATGTCCGCTTTGTGGATTGCTATAACCTACATAATGTTTTAAGCAAGCAGCAAAAGGTTTAACAGTTCCATTATTGGTATTTTGGTAGCCATTTACCATGGCAACTCCCATTTGTGATACCAAGAAAGGATCTTCGCCAAATGTTTCCCAAAACCTTGGCCACATTGGATTTCTGGCCACATCTAACACTGGAGAAAAATTCCAAGGAATGCCACTTCCTCTTACATCATTGGCTACCAATTGGGCCATTTTAGTAGCCATTTCAGGATTAAAAGTAGCAGCCAAACCAATTTGTTGTGGATACAAAGTAGCACCTACTGTATAATTGGCGCCATGAATAGCATCTATACCATACAAAACCGGAATTTTTAATCGCGATTGTTGGCTGTATTTTTCAATACTGGTAATTATTTCTTTCCAATGATTTACATCGTAAGTATGTCCGCCAGCGTTAAGAATTGAGCCAACACCAAGATTTACAATAATATTTTGCAATTTAGCAGTATCCAAAGTATGTGGTTCTCTAATTGTTAAACTATCGTAAGTCGAAATCATTTCAATGGTTAATTGAGTCATTTGACCAACTTTTTCTTCCAAGGTCATTTTACTTAACATTTCCTTTGCTTTTTGCTGTGCAGTTTGTTTGCTTGCAGTATTACATTGCATAAGGAGCAATGAAAAAAGTAAAAAAATTAATATTGATTTATTCATAAGTTTTGTGTTGTATTTATTGTAATTTCATCTAACCATAACTCGCCAGAATTATTAAATTCAATAATTAATTGTTTGAATCTTGTAATATCAAATCCTTCTTTTTCAAAGTTAAATTCACTGAAAGGAATATTTACCATTTGCCAATTTTTATTGCTAGGCAAACTAATTAAATACTCCTGTTTTATTGGTATCAATACGGCTTTGCCATTATAACTTTCAAAGCCAATAGTTAAATTTTTATATGTATTTAAATCGGCAGAAGAAATGTATAACTGGAGCGAATAATTTTTTAAAGAATCAGGGAAAGAAATAGCTTGCCAATGTTCCCAGTTCATACCCATTTGGCGCAATTGCTTGCCACTTTCTGCTTGGTTCCATTTTAAATGTATAGATTGACTCCCTTGAAAAGTTGGATTGTTACTTAGTTCAATGAATTTTCCTTTATAGTTGCCAAATCCCCAGCTGTAAGGTAAAGTGTCTTTAAAAATTGGAGCAGGAAATTTTTGAGTAATGGTTTTACCAAATTTTACATTGCTCCCATTGCTTGCATTGGCTCCACCAATTTCAATTTTATCAATTAAAAAGGCACCCTCGCCTTGGCATTCTACATTTAAACTTTTTATATTACTAAAGTCGCTTAAAGGTTTTGCTGCTTGTAAAAAGGAACTTAATGGAATGCTTACTTTTTGCCATTCTTCGTTAATTGGATAATTAGTTAAATGTTTTGCTTTTAGTAAAGCTGCTGTTTGCACCCCTGAATAGTCTTCTAGTAAAAAAATAAGAGTTGGTATAAATTGTTTTCCTTTAATAGCCCTAATATAAAAATCGATACTTCCTTTTTCCATAACATTGGTTAAATCTTTGGCAGCATAACCGTTCCATCCAATACCAAAGCCAATCCAAGGGCAAGTTCCTGTTCTGTTCCATGTTAAACTCAAACACGATTTTCCACTAAAAGAAACAGTATCGATACGAGAAAAATTTTTACAATTGGTTTGTTCCATTCCCCAAACATCAACAGTTTGGTCGCTGTAAATTTCTTTATCTTGAAATTCTTTAATAGCATTGTTAGCATAAGTTCCTCCCCATTCATCGGTTAACTGAGTAGTATGCATTCGCATTCCGCAACCAAAGGTTATGATGGAAATAAACAATATATAAATAATTGTTTTTTTCATTATGGTTGAAAAGGAGTAAAGTAAGTGAACGAAGCAAAATCTAACCCAACACGGGTGGCGCCCGAAGTTCCTGCTTGAGCCAATAATAAAAATTGAACAGCGCTAATTCTATCTAATTCTTTTTTCCCATTTCTATCTGTATTTCCAAATCCTCCAGAGGTTGAAATTTTAGTTTCGTCATAATTAAAACTTACCAATTTCCACCCTAACCAATCTACCTTGAAACGGTAATTATAAGTTCCTTCTTCTGCAGGTTGATAAGTTCCATCTAAGTTGTCATCTTCTTGAAACTCCACACTTAATTCTGATTTATTATCACCCCAACCATACACATAAGCGTTAAAGAAAACTTTTTTAGGATTATCGGTCGAAAACTTGAAATAATTATCTGTAGTGCCTTGGCTAATTTTAGCACTAAGTCCCATGCCACAAATAAACAAACTAGCAGTAGGACCATGATTACCAGCCAAAGCAAAAAACCTTGTTTTTTCTGCTGGAGAAGTTCCAGAATAATTAACAGCAGTTGAATTATACGATTGTTGACCTTCGGTAAAAGTATTGTAAGCACGTTGTGGACTTTCAAAATCATCAATTAAAATATCTACTGTTGGAGTTGGTCTTGCTCCTGCAATTTTAATGGTATCTGAGTACAAAGTATCAGGATAATTTTCAAAAGTCATTCGTGCAACTACAGGTTCATTTTTTCTAAAAAATGGCGCAAAAGTAATGCTACCATTCCAAGTAATTTGGTTGGTTGAAAAATCTTTATCATTACCAGAGAACACTTTTCGTGCACCGCTATTTAAACCAATGACTTCAATTGTCCAACTCGTTCTAATAGATAATTTAGTGGAATAAACTACTTTATTGCCTAAGCTAAAATCAGGTGATTTAATGGAAGCTTTTAGTGGCTCTAATACTTTAAACTCACCAAAAATATCAACCAATTCAGGCCCTTCAATGGCTGTTTCTTTTTTGCACGATGAAGTAACTATCAATGCAATAATGCCTAAGGATAAAAATATTTTTTTCATTATTTTTTATTAAAAGAATAAGTTATAAATTACTGCTAAACGATTTATTGTGTATTGATTATCAGCCAATAATTTATTGTTCCAATCAGCCTGTTGGTACTGAAATTTTAAACAATTATTTTTACTAAACTGGTAGTTTATTCCACCTAATAAAATGGTTTCCTGCAAGTCGGCATTAAACGATTTGTAAAAAATAATTTCATTAAAAGAATTGCGTTGTGCAAGGAATTCATTTCCTTTTGCATCCAATAAAATACAAGCTAATTGCAAATCAAGGTTAGGTATTATTTCATATTCAAAACCTACTTTTATTTGTGTGGATTTTAAATCAATTTTATCAATGCCTTCAGAACCAATTCTGCTTGTGTTTTGTTGTTTTACAAATATGCCAACATGTATTTTCTTTTTGCCTTTGTATAATTCATTTATACCCAAATCAGCCATTATTTCAAAGCTATTAAAATCTCTGATTGCTGTGGTACCTTGACCGGTTATTTCGTTATAAATAGAGGCGCTTCCACTTATTTTAAGTAAGTTTCTATTGCTAAGATTCCAACCAAATTTTATATCTGCTCCTTGTCGGTTTGGTGTTGCTTTTCCATATGGCATCATATTTTCGTAAGCAGGATTGTAATCTCTTAATGTTGGACTTAAAAACATATTGTAATAATTGCCATCGGTTAAAACAGAAAGAATGTTTATTGGTCTAGCAGATTCTCTATTTGTGTAATATGGATATTCGCTGGCAATGGCATTAAAATCTACTCTTCTGCTTTGTGCACCTACGCTTCTAAAAGTAGTTTCTACACTACGTAAATTTAAACCAAAATTCCAATTACCTTTTTTGTTTTCAATATTTAAACCGCCATCTAAGAATATGCCATTTTTTATGGTAGGGGCAATAGGGTTGTTTTTAAAATTCACATTCGATTGACCAAACTCTGCGCTTAAATCAATTTTAAGTTTGTTTACGTTTAAAAGCTCTTTTATTTCAAAACTATTTACACTGTTATTAAACAGTGCATTGCTAAACATAGCCGAGTTTTCTACATCAAAAGTATTGGTATAGTTATAAGCCAAGTTTAATTGATTAAATAATTTTGCTTGAATAGTACTTCCAGTAAAAAGCCTGTCAGGACTACTAAAATAATCGGTTTGACGATTTTTAGTAATTAAGCTAGTAATATGAATATGGTTTAAATATTTATCAAAATCGAATCCAATATTGGCAGTTGCACCTTGTTGACGCCATGAATTTTGGCCATAAAACTTATCGTAATTAATTACTTCGCAAAAAGTATTAAAAGCTGCAGGATTACTTTGGCTTAATTCTCCATTGTTATTAAACAAAGTATATTCTGTCATGCGAGTATTTAAATCGCCCACTTGGTATTTAATGCGATTAAACATTAAGCCACGTAAATACAACTCGCGTAAATTAAATATTATTCCACCTCCCCAAAAACCATTAATTTCGTTTTGAACTCGGGTTATGGCTTTTATTTCGGTATTTTCTGATGGACGAATATGGAAACCTAAATCAAACAACGTAATCCCAGTCATTTGCTTGCGGGCAGTGGTAGTATCTTTATCAATTAGGTTACCCGATAAGCTACTGTTATTTAAAGTAAACCTTCCTGAGCCAAAGAAATCAATCTTTTTTTCTTGGGCTTTTATTGCCAAAGGCAATAAACACAAACATAAAAACAGGTATGTATAAAAATGCTTCATTTTAAAAATATAATTTAAGTTCAATGGTTGTTTCAGTTCCTTTAATATTGTCTTTTACAAAACTCTTGTCTTCTTGGCTAAACCAACGTTTTCTAATGTACAAATTGGTGTTTTTGGCAACAGCAAAATCTAAACCTAAACCAAACAAGTTAGATTCTTGGTTGATACTGTTATTAGTTATGTTCCCTAATTTTCCATCCACGTTATCGCCTTTATTTAATTGGGTATTTCCGGTTATGTATTCTTTACCAAAAGTGGTAATTAAACTCACGTTTTTATTTACCATAAATATAGCATCAAATTCGTGGTAAAAAGTACGTAGATATGCTTTATTGCTAAATTCAGGAATAAAATTAAAATCTGGTTGAGCAGAGCCAAAAGAACCCACATACAACAAATAAAAAGGCATCCAAGGAAAGTTCACTTTTTGTTTTACTTGTACCTGCAACATGTTAAAATTGGTGAGTGTTTTAGGCATTCCTACTGAGTTAGTGTCGGTAATTTCCATTGACTGAGAAAAACCTCTAAAGTAAGAAGTCCAATTGCTGTAAGCACCTACATTATTTACAAACGGCACAAAACGCGAAAACGGCAACGCATTTATTTTATGGCCAAAAGCCAATGATCGTCCCATAGATTTTATTTCGCTCGAAACCATATTTCCTAAATTAATTTTAGTGCTTTTAGTAATGTTTAGCCAAAAGTTAAAACTAAAACCTTTGCGGTTGTTGCTTATTTGACCAACATCGGTTATAGAGCCAGCAAAGTTGCTTATACCACCACTTCCACCGGTAGATGAGCCTGTTTGAGTAATAGCTGCAGTGCTTAAAAAAGCGGTATTAGAACTTAAAAAATTTCCATAGTAATTTACAAACTGTGGGCTCATATAAAATCCTTCAAAATCAAAAGGTATTTTAGTAATTTTAGCTGAAGTAGTAATTTTCACTCTTACTGCCTCGCCCCAACCTTCATTTTGTAATTTTGAATACAATTGCCCTCTGCCAAACTCGGCCGATAAATCAAAACCCTTGTATGATAAATCGTAAGAAATGGTTTGAAGTTGAATTCCCGCTTCTTCAGTTGCTAATGAATCTAAAAATGAAGTATAGTTCATAGAATTAAAACTTATTGTTTGGTTTTTAAATTGTTTTTTCAATCTGAAACCAACAGTATAAGCAGGTATTCGGCTCCCAATAATTGCTTGTATTGGCGTAACGCCATATAAAAACCTAAACGAAAAATTGTGAGGAAGTTCATTTCCATCTAGCATCATTCCTTTAAAAGCCTGCATTCCAAATCGCATGTCGCGGTTTATGTTACCGTATTCAAAATAGTTTGTTGCCCTGTCGAAAGTAATTGCATTATTTTCCCAAGGTATTCGTTCGTAAATACTAAAACGCTGGTAACCTACAAAACTACTAAAAAGCATTCCACTCATGTCGGTCCAATTAATTCCACCCATATGGGCAGTAAATTTTCCAACATCTGTTTGAATACTTCCTGTTAAGTTAATGCCTAAATTTAGGTTTATTGGACTGCTGCCTGGATTACCAGAAAAATTATGGTATAATGCGTAATCCATTCCAATATAAGTTTTTGAAGTTGGCTGAACAGATACATTTAGAAGCATTAATGGAGGATCGCGGTATACATCTCCAGTTCCTAATATGTTAGGTGGTGCGCTGGCAAAAGCATTTCCAGGTATTACTACAAATGGTTGTTCTAGCGCGCGGCTTAATCCAAAAAAACGGTAGTAACCATTTACACTTAACTTTTTTAATGGAATTAACCCTTGAGGCCCAGTAGAAATGAGCTTTTCAAAATAGCTTGAATCTACATTTTGAGCTATTAAATTTGAATTGTTAAATACAAAAATAACAAAAAACAAAAAGTATAAATACCGGTTAAAATTGTAAAATGATTTCAAATTCTAATGTTTATAAAAAAACGAATATATTTAGTTAAATAATAAAACAATTTAATTTGCACCCAACTCACCTACTTCAATAAACTATAAAATACAAAACAGCTACTACACAGCTACTACACAATTTTACAAAGAATTGTAAGTAAATATTTTAATTAATTTTTTTAGAAAATAAATTTACTATTTTTGAAATACAAATATGTCCGAATTCCATAAGATAATTATAAATAAAATATTTTTCTGCTGCCTTTTTTGGTGTTTGAGTAACCTTGCAATTGGCCAAAGTTATTTGTCGAACCCTGTTATAAAAAATTACCCCAAAAATATTTACAATGGAGGTACTCAAACATGGGATATAAGCGAGGGGTATAATGGACTTGTTTTCTTTGCCAATAACGATGGATTGTTAGTTTTTGATGGAGATAAATACACTAAATTTCCGTTGCCCAAAAACACTATTTTACGGTCTATTTTTTTCGATGATAAAACCAATAGAATATATGCAGGTGGTCAAAATGAGATAGGCTTTTTTAAAATAAACAAAAATGGTTCCATTGAATTTGAATCGTTGGCTAATTTATTGCCAGCCAACCTAAAGGGGTTTGAAGATATTTGGAATATAGAAACTTTCGAAAACAATGTTTACTTCCAAACCAATACCCATATATTTATTTTTAATGGAAAAGCAATCACATGCATTTCGCCTTCGAGTAATAATTTAGAAAACTTATATAAAGTAAGGAATGAATTATTTGTAACAGATGGGGTAGGGGCAATTTTTAAAATATATAATATTAATTACACAAAAATAATTACAAAATCAAACCTTGATATTTCATCATTACTGCCATTTGGCAAAAATGATATTTTAATAACCACCTATAAAAATGGAATTTTTATTTTAAAGAATAATGAAATTACAAAACCTTTTAATAACGACAATATTCTTAAAACTAACAGAATATATAAAGCTTGTTTGCTAGGCAATATATATATTTTGGCTAGTAACCGAGCCGGAGTTTTCTTTTTAGATAGTTTGGGTAATATATTAAATAATATTGATATAAAAGATGGCCTTCAAAACAACAATGTTTTATCGTTATTTAAAGATAGAAATAATAACCTTTGGTTGGGTTTGGATAATGGAATTGATTTAGTAAGGCTCAATTATCCATTTGGATACATACAACCCGATGGTTTTTTAAAAGGTACCGGTTATGCTGTAAATGAATTTAACAATTATTATTATTTTGGAACCAATAATGGCTTATATGTTCGTTTAAAAAACAATAATTCATCTGATGCTTTTCAATTAGTTGAAAACACTGAAGGCCAAGTTTGGTCGGTTCAGGTTGTTAAAAATAAACTATTGGTATGCCACCACGAGGGTTTGTTTGAAGTAAATGGGTTTAAAGCCAATAAAATATTAGACATAAGAGGTTGTTGGAAACTAATAAACTTAGAAAAAAATGTTGGAAACTTTGTACTTGGAACTTACAAAGGCTTGTTTTTATTAAAATTAGAAAACAACAACTTTGTATTAAAAACCAAATTAAATAGATTTAAGGAATCGAGTAGGTTTTTAGAAGAAGATGAGAATGGTAATATTTGGGTTGGTCATCCATACAAAGGAATTTATAAAATAACACTAAATAAAGATTTACAAAGTGTGCAACAAGTAAAGCTTTACAATAAAAAAGATGGCCTTCCAAATGATTTTGAAAACTATGTTTTTTCAACCGATATAGGCTTAACATTTGCTACAACTAATGGAATTTATAAATACCGAACCGACTTAGATAAATTTGAACTCAACAAATCTTTTATAAATTTACTTGATACATTGAAAAACTACAAACGAATTTTTAATGGAAAAAACGGAAAAATATGGTTTATAACTAACCAAGAAATAGGCTACTTAAAGCCAAAATACAATGGTTTTGAATACAATTACTCTAAATACATTTTACCTAAACTTGATCAAAATTTAGTTGGTGGTTTTGAGTTTTTAAATGAGTGTAGCGATGGAAATATTTTTATTGGTGTTGAAACCGGTTTTGAGAATATTAACATGAACCAAATAAAGCGATTTACAATTCAATTGCCATCAGTTATGGTTACTAATATTAGCTCATTAAATCAATTAGATTCCATTTTCTATAGATACATCAATTCAACCGAAAACGTTTTGGTTATTAACAATAAATCTATTGAGTTTTCTTTCAGTTCGCCCAATTCATATTATTACAAAGATTTATTGTTTTCGAGTTATTTAGAAGGTTGGGAAAAAAAATGGTCACCCTGGAAATCAAGCAATTTCAGAGAATTTAGTAGGCTTTCCTATGGCGATTATGTGTTTCATATAAAAGCAAAGTGCATGGATTTAGAAGGCTTGGAAACCATTATAAAAATACATATTCCGGCACCTTGGTATTTTAATAAATATGCAAAATTTATTTATGCAATTCTTACCATTTTAATATTGATAATGATAGGTTTTTATCCTCAAATGTTGGTTAGGAAAAAAGCATCGAAAGAAATTGCCGAAAAAGACAGTTATTTTAAACAACAAACCGAAACTTTAAGGTTAGAAAAAGACCGGCAGGAAAAGGAATTAATAGAGTTAAAAAATCAACAATTATTGCTAGAAGTGGAACATCAAGGCAAAGAATTGGCATCATCAACAATGCATATTGTTCAAAAAAGCGAAAAACTACTTTCTATTAAAGATAAATTAAAACATATTTTACAGGTAAGCAACGACCCTAAAATTAAACCTGAAATAAGTGAGTTGATAAAAGACATTGACAAAGACACTTTAATAGATAAAGATTGGGAAAAATTTGAATTGTATTTTAATAATATACACGAAAGTTTTACCCAAAGTTTAAAAGCTAAATTTCCTTTACTTTCTCCCAACGACATTAAAATGTGTGCTTATTTACGCATGAATTTATCAACCAAAGAAATCTCTTCTATTTTAAATATATCAACCCGAGGAGTAGAAATTAGCCGTTATCGTTTACGCAAAAAAATGGAGTTAGATGCAGGTACCAATTTAACAGATTACCTATCGAGATTATAGTAATTGATACTATTAATTTGATTATTGAACTGAAAAATGTGATTGGTTTTTTATTAAGGAAATCGCTTTCCGTTTGTACTCTTTATTTTGCTTATTAACTAAATATAAAGCTAAGTTGATGCATATAGTGCGATAACCAACTACGAGCTAATGTGAAAATGATGTAACTTTAATAATAAATTGTGTAAGAAGTCAGGCATTGTTAGATTTAACCTTTGAGATGATATGTAAATGATTTTACAAATAAAATAACATCAAAATGAAAAATTCAAAAATACCCTATCGATTTATGTTAAGCTTGCGAGGTAACATGCGAAAGTTGTGTTACAAATTGTATTGCTGCGGTTAAAAAAGAATGTATTTTACTATGCCAAAACTATGCTGACGTTTGTGCCTTGTGTGCACGCTTTGAAGCAAATGGTTCTTAGTTGGGAGTAAAAAACAGAACCAAAGGACATAACACTTTTAATAACCATAAAAGATAACGATATGATAACATTGAGCACAAATATTATAGAAAAAGAGCTGCAAGCTAGTGAAAAACCAACTGAGCCTAATAAGCAGATTTTTGAGAGAGTGCCTCAAAAAGAAATGGAAAATTTTCCTAACCACAATTTTCCTGAAATAGAGCCACAAAGAACACCTGAAAACTTAATGAGTTGATGCCTAAATTTTATTTTTTTAAGAGGAAGACGCTATTGTAAATAAAACCAATGTGAAAAGGAAGTTAGTACAATTCTTAATGCGATAAATATTGATTTGGTTGATGTCAGTATAATTTTATAGGTCTATTTCAATACCATTTCAGTACAATTTCCTAAAGCATATCAGTAAAAGGCAATTCTTGCATTGTGAGATTTACATAAAAGCATCAACCAATGCTACTTTCTCGCCTGTAATAAAAACGTGTTTTATATTTAGATAAAAAATATTATTGTTGAATGAGAATCACACAACTCTAGCAATTGTTTATTATGCAAAGCGTGAGTTTCAAGTAAGGTTGATTATTAAACAAAATAAAATAAAATTAAATTTAAAGCATGACCACGCTAGTAATAATTGTATTTGTAATTGGCTATTTAGCCATTGCGTTTGAACATCCCATCAAGTTAAACAAAGCCGCTGCTGCTTTGCTAACAGGCGTTTTCTGTTGGACCATTTACATGTTTAGCGGAGTAGAAAAAGAACATGCAGTTGAAGAACTGCTTCATCACCTTGGAGAAATTTCTTCTATACTATTTTTCTTATTGGGTGCTATGACCATAGTGGAGTTAATAGACAGTCATGATGGTTTTACGCTTATTACCGACAAAATAAAAACCCGCAGCAAAACAAAATTGCTTTGGATTATTGGCATCATTACCTTTTTCCTTTCTTCTTTGCTCGACAACCTTACTACAGCTATAGTAATGACATCTTTAACAGCAAAATTGCTTGATGAAAAAAATGACCGCTTATGGTTTGCTAGTTTAATTATCGTTGCTGCAAATGCGGGCGGAGCATTTTCGCCCTTGGGCGATGTAACTACCACCATGCTTTGGATAGGCAAACAAATAACCGCCCAAAATATTATAGTCCAATTATTTTTGCCAAGCATTGCAGTTTGTATTGTTCCGCTTTTAATTATTACCCCTAAATTTCGCAATCAAACATTTACTTTTAACAATGCCACTTCAATTGCAGTTAACAAAAAGGAAGCGAATATTATTTTAGTTTCGGGTATTCTGTTATTACTTTTTGTTCCTGTTTTTAAAATGCTTACCCATTTACCTCCTTTTATGGGTGTGTTATTTGCGTTGGGTATTTTATGGATTGTGGTTTCGGTAATTCATAACAAAAAACCACTTGAACAAAAACAAAAGCTAACCGTTACCCATGCTTTAGAAAAAATAGATACCCCAAGCATTTTATTTTTTCTAGGAATATTGCTTGCAGTTTCCGCCTTTCAATCTTTTGGGATACTTAAACAACTTGCAACTTTTTTAGATAATTCGTTAGGCAATTTTTATTTAATAGGTACAGCACTTGGACTTGTTTCTGCCATAGTTGACAATGTGCCGTTAGTTGCTGCAGCACAAGGAATGTACGATTTACAAACCTATCCCACCGACCACCACTTTTGGGAGTTTATGGCGCTTACAACAGGAACAGGAGGAAGTGCAATAATTATTGGTTCAGCTTCCGGTGTGGCTGCTATGGGAATTGAGAATATAGACTTTATGTGGTACCTAAAAAAAATAAGTTGGATTGCCCTTGCTGGTTTTATTGCAGGTATTTTAGTTTTTATTTTACAAATAAAAATATTTTAAAAAGCCAAGAATAGAGATAGTTAGCCGTTAGTTTAAGAAGTTTTATCAAGCATGGCGAGAGTTACTAGAGAGGATAATTAGGCAAAGTCCCTTAACTATTGGAATGTAACTATGTAAAAATAAAAATCAGTAACTGTAGAAAAAAGGTATTTTTGATTTTATAAACCTTTTTAATTAAATAAGTTATAGGCAAGCTTCAGCACACGGCTTAAAAGCAAAATTAAGTCATAAATCCACAATTTTTTTACCAAATAAAATGGAAGAAATTAAAAAAGAAGACGACAGATTTAAAGGGTTCTTGGAATCTGCTCCAGACGCAATTGTTATTGTGGACAATGACGGAAAAATTCAAATTATAAATTTTCAAACGGAACAACTATTTGGTTACACCCGCGATGAACTTTTAGGAAAAGAAGTAGAAGTATTAATGCCACCTCATTTTAAAAATACGCATCACAAACACAGACATAATTTTGCGGCTCAACCTCAGGCAAGAGCAATGGGAAAAGGGATGGAACTATTTGGACAACACAAGGACGGCAGTGTATTTCCTGTTGCTATTAGCATTAGTAAATTGGAAACGGAAGAAGGTTCTTTAATGGCTGCAACTATTAGAGATGTAAGCTATGAAAAGAAAATTGAAAAAGCATTAATTCAAGCCAAAGAAAGTGCCGAGAAAGCAAAACAAATTGCGGAAGAAGCAATGGAAGCAAAACAAACCTTTTTATCTAATATGAGCCACGAAATTAGGACACCTATGACAGCAATTATAGGATTTTCAAAAATGGTTCTGAAAACAGATTTAACGGATAGACAGAAGGAATATATTTCAGCTATAAAAACTAGCAGTGATGCTTTGCTTGTGCTTATTAACGACATTCTTGATTTAGCAAAAGTTGATGCTGGGAAAATTACTTTTGACCTTTTGCCTTTTAATTTAAAATCATCTATATCAATTATGCTCCACTTATTTGATATAAAATTTCAAGAAAAGGGGTTAAAACTGGTTAAAAAATTTGACAAAACTATTCCAGAATTGTTGTTAGGTGATTCGGTGCGTTTAAATCAAATAATGCTGAATTTGTTAAGCAATGCTATTAAGTTTACCCCAGAAGGTGAGATTTGTGTTAGTATCTATTTGAAAAGTGAAGACGATGAAAATGTAAATATTGAGTTTGTGGTAGCCGATACAGGAATAGGAATTCCTCAACACATGATTCCAACAATTTTCGAAAACTTTGAACAAGCTACAACGAGCACTGCAAGACTTTTTGGAGGAACAGGTTTAGGTCTTGCAATCGTAAAGAAATTGGTTGAAAAACAAGGTGGTATCATTACAGTAAAAAGCAAAATAGACCAAGGTTCTACTTTTAGTTTTTTATTAAGCTTTAAAAAGTGCGTAGCAGAAACGCCAATTATTACTGGCTTAACCGAAATAGAATTAGACAAAGACATAAAGAATTTAAAAGTATTAGTAGTTGAAGATGTTGCATTAAATCAATTACTAATGAAAATAATATTAGACGACTTCGGATTTGAAAGAGATATTGCTGAGAATGGAAAAATTGCCATAGAAAAACTGCAAACTAAATCTTTTGACATAATATTAATGGACTTGCAAATGCCCGAAATGAATGGATTTGAAGCTACTGAAATAATACGTAAAAAATTAAACTCTAACATTCCAATCATTGCATTAACAGCTGATGTAACCGAAACAGATTTAGCACAATGTAAAGCCATTGGTATGAATGACCACATTGCCAAACCTATTGACGAAAAATTGCTTTACAATAAAATAGTTGAGTTAGTAAAAAAATAACTACAATTGAAATCAGACAAAGTCTATTAATTGGAAAGAAACGCCAAACTATAGCAGCAATTTTCCATAAGTTGTGATTTAGTTCTCCGCAAATAGTTTTATGGTAGCCAACAGTTCCGTTATTCGCAACAATAATTGTTATAAAAACCCTGCATTTTATAAAACAGAAAGCCAGTAAAAGCTAACCTTATAAACCACTCCACCGTTTACACAAAGATTGAAAACGTGTAAATAATGCAATTTATATATTTTATTATTTAACTCTAAAGTTTGCCTAGAGGTTAATTTTGAATATTAATTAAACATGATAAAATGAAAAAGTTATTTGCAAACTATTTTATATTTTAAAATCAATATGCTGTTTACTAATAAGTTAGTGGTTAATAAGGATAGTTGAACCAAACCGTTATAAAAGAAAAAGGTCAGATTGCTCTGACCTTTTCTTACTATTAAATATAAAACATGAAAAATTTAATTCTTTTGGAATTTAATGTTTTTTGCAGCATTACCAGCTTGTACTTTTAATAAATAAATACCCGGTTTTAAAGAACGAGTATCCAAATTAATAGTTCCATTTCCATTATTTTGGTTGTTTTCTTTTATTAATACAATTTCACCTAACATATTATATACAAATACTTTAGTATCTTTTTCTGATACGTTTCCTAAATCTATAAATAACGACTCAGAAGCAGGATTCGGATAAACCACTATATTATTAAGTGTTTGTTCATTTACACCAATTTCATTACAAATATTACAAGTACTCCAGCAGTAGGTACCTACTATTACAGCTGCAGTATCTTTTACATCTACAAAACGATTAGTGAAATTTCCAACTGTTTTGGTACAAGGATCTGTTACATTGAATTGTTCTTGATCTAACCAATTTCCAATTGTAAATTTAAAATCGTAAGCACCTGTATCCAATGTTAAAGTAGTTGACCAAACATTATTCCCAATTGATGTCATTTTAGTACAATCTCCACACCAGCCATTGAAGCTTCCATTTAATGTAACCCCTTTAATTGCAAGGCTATCATCAACATAATTTTTCATATTAACTTTAAAAGTAACTTTTGCTTTAGGTGCAGTATTTGAACAACTTAAGCAACTTTCCCAACATACTACAGGCAATGTATCAATTAATTTTGTTACAGTAATTAATCTGTTAGTAAAGCCCGATTTAGTAGTAGTACAAGGCAAACCTACTTTTAATATCTCTTGTGATTTCCAAGCACCAATTACATATTTATAATCGTATGATGAATCTTTATCTAACAAAATAGTAGTCATCCATATATCTGTTCCTGGCTTTTTAGTCATTTTGGTACAATCGCCACACCAGCCATTAAAAGTTCCGTTTAAAGTAACTGTATCGCCTGCTGCGGGTTTGTTTTTACTCATATCAACTTGAAAAGTAACACTTGCTTTAGTTGGAGTAACAGCTCCGCCAAATACTATATCATCAAAGTAATAAGTTCTTTCGCCTGCAGCAGCACCAGTAGTTCCAAAATTACAAAACACTGATATTTTATTGTATGTAAATGCTAAATTTAAAGCAGCAGTTCCATTTGCTTGATTAGCAAAATTGAACGATAAAGTTTCCCATCCATTTGCAACTGTTGTTGTTGCTTCAGTTTCTACACTTCTAGTTGGATCGTTTGCATCTTCAGCTTTCATTCTAATTGGTGTTCCAGAAGTTGGAGAATAAACACGCATGCTAATTGTTTTTGCTGAAGCAGTAAAAGGAATAGCAGTGCCAAAACCAGTTGTTCCACCAATTGTTGTACCAGCCCATAATTCAGCAGTGTTTGATTTAATTACCTTGCAAGCTTTATTGCTAGAAACCATTGGGTCAGTAACAATTGAACTGGTATTTCCACCAAAATCTGTTAAACCGTAATTTAATGTAGTGCTTTCGAATGTTACAGGCATATTTAATTGAGGCACAACTACAATTGAACCAAAAGTAACATCATCAAAATAATATGTTTTTTCACCTGCTGTTGAGCCAGTAGTTCCAAAATTAAAAAATAGAGATACTTTTTTGTATGTATAAGCTAAGTTTAATGCTGCAGTTCCTGCTGCTTGGTTTGCGAAGTTAAACTCTAAAGTTTGCCATTCATTTGCAACTGTTGTTGTTGCTTCAGTTTCTACACTTCTAGTTGGGTCATTTGCATCTTCTACTTTCATTCTAATTGGTGTTCCTGAAGTTGGAGAATAAACGCGCATGCTAATAGTTTTTGCTGTAGCAGTAAAAGGAATTGCAGTGCCAAAACCAGTTGTTCCACCTAAAGTTGTACCAGCCCATAATTCAGCAGTGTTTGATTTAATTACCTTACAAGCTTTATTGCTAGAAACAATTGGGTCAGTAACAATTGAACTAGTATTTCCACCAAAATCAGTTAAACCATAATTCAATGTAGTGCTTTCGAATGTTACAGGCATATTTAATACTGGAACTACTGAACCATCGCCAAATTGTACATTATCCCATAAATATGTTTTAGTTCCAGCAGCAGCACCCGTAATTCCAAAATTGAAAAATACAGTCAACATTTTATAATTATAACCATAATTAATTGCAGCAGTTCCTGCTGCTTGGTTTGCAAAATTAAATGTTAAAGTTTGCCATGTATTTGCTGCAGTAGTTCTAGCTTCGGTTTCTACACTTTTTGTAGGATCAGTAGGATCTTCAGCCTTAACACGAACTGCAATTCCGCTATCAGGTGAGTAAACATTGATTCTAACAAATGCATTCCCAGAAGTAAATAAAAGTCTGCTAGCTAAGCCAGAAGACGTGCTCATGGTTGTTCCTGCCCAAAGTTCAGCAGTATTCGATTTAATACTTCGTGCAACTTTATTTGAAGAATTTGTTGGATCAACAATTATAGTTGTAACATTACCACCAAAGTCGGTTACTGTATGGTTTACATTGGTTGAATCGAAATAGATTGGTAAATCAATTTGAGATAGAACAGGACCAGTTGCAGCAGGAAAAATTACATCATCAAAATAATAAACTTTAGTTCCAGCTATAGCCCCGGTTACACCAAAATTAAAAAATACTGAAGCTTTTTTGTAAGTGTAAGTATAATTAATAGGTGCGGTTCCACTTGCTTGATTAACAAAGTTAAAACTTAAAGTTTGCCAAGTGTTGGCTGCTGTAGTTCTGGCTTCTGTTTCTACACTTTTTGAACCATCATTTGGATCTTCTACTTTTAATCGAACGGCAATTCCAGAATCAGGTGAGTAAACACGCATGGTAATAATTGTTCTGCTTGAATTGAAAGCAATGGCACTAGCAAAGCCAGATGCACCTCCCATGGTGGTTCCTGCCCACAATTCGGCAGTGTTGCTTTTTGTAACAATTGCTACTTTGTTTGTTGATAGGGTGGGGTCATTACCTAATACACTTGAATTACCCCCAAAGTCGGTAAATGTGTAAGTTATTAAAGAATCTTGAAAAGTTAATGGCAAATTTATTGTTTGCGCATTGGCCATTTGTACTATTGTAAATAGCAAAATGAAAAATTTAAATTGTCGAAGTAATTTCATGTGGTTTTTATTTTTAATTTGATAGTGTAAAATTAATTTGAAAAAAACGCACTACCTATTTTTACAACCCCAACATAATTTTCACTGAAAATATTTTAAAAGAATAAACTACTACATTACTACTACAAATAAAAACAACAAATTGATTTATATGTAATTAAATCAATTATAAAAACTGTTAAATATTTAATTATAAAAACATTTTGCACAATCTTTATGCCTTTACTATCGATTAAAAAAAGAAACCGCCTTTTTAAAAATACATTTTACAAACAAATATTCCTGCAATTACACAAACCAAATCAACCAAAAGCATGATGCTTAAGGTATAGCGGCTATTTTTAATATTTACAGAACCAAAGTAAAGGGCAACAACATAGAAAGTAGTTTCGGCCGCCCCTTGAAACAAACACGAAAGTTGACCAGTTAAACTATCTGGTCCATAAGTTTTCATGGCATCGAGCATAAAACCACGCGAACCTCCTGCACTAAATGGGCGCATAATGGCAACCGGAATGGCATTAATTATTTGGGGGTCAACTTTAAAAATATTCATAATTGAAGTAATTCCACCCATCACTATATTCATTAATCCTGAATTACGGAAAATACTCAATGCTACCAACATGGCAATCATGTAGGGCAATACCCTAACCCCCGTTGTAAAACCATCTTTTGCTCCGTTTACAAACGAATCGAAAATATTGGTATTGTTTAGTTTAAATATTTTTTCATTAAAAATACCGTAGCCAATTATTACCAATATAATAAATAACAAAACCCCATTGCTTAAATTTCCTGTGAAATGAAATTTTTCAATTCCATCTAATTTATTTACATAAAATAAAACCAAACCAATTACTGCACTTACTAAAGTTACAAAACCTAGTACTACTAAGTTAATTAAGTTTATTCGTTGCTTTATGCTTACAAAAATTAAGGCAGCCAATGTTCCTACAAACGATGTAATAATAGTTGGCAACATTATATCAGAAGGATTTACAGCATTTTGAGCAGCTCGATAACCAATGATAGAAGTGGGAATTAAAGTTAACCCTGCAGCATGCAAACACAGAAACATTATTTGGCTATTGGAAGCGCGTTCTTTATCAGTATTTACTTCCTGCATACTTTCCATGGCTTTAAGTCCAAAAGGGGTTGCAGCATTGTCAAGGCCTAAAAAATTTGCAGCAAAATTCATAGTCATAAGTCCGTAAGCAGAATGCCCTTTGGGCAACTCCGGAAAAATGCGAGCAAAAAATGGAGTGAGTACTTTAGCTAATTTTGTAATGGCATTTGAATCGTTTAATAAATGTAATAACCCGCAAAAAAAGGTTAGGTAGCCAATTAATGGCAACCATAAATCAATGATGGTATTCTTACAAGTTACAAAAATGCCATCTGCTGCTTGTTTGCCTTTACAAACTTCTACTATTCCATTGTCTAAAAGCCTATATACAGTATCGTTTTGAGTAAATCCTGTTGGCTTATTCAACAACATATTTGCATATAAAACTGAGTCAGTATTTTTAATATTGTTAGCTTGAAACTCAGCAATTACTAATGCATCATTCTGTTTTCCGTTAACCAATTGCCCCAGATTGTACAATTGATTGCTGCCAATCATATAAAAAATAAATACGATGCTTAACGCAATAATATAGGACCAAAATCTGCTTAATGCCATGTTTGATTTGTGATTTGTTGATTAAAATTTCGATAAATACCTGACAGGTTTTTAAAACATGTCAGGTATTGGCTGTTAAAATTCTATTGTTAAATGGTTAATATTTTTTTCACTATGAGCAATAGTAAGAAAATTTATATAATTATTTTCATTTCCAAACCAATCAATTACTTGGTCGTTTGCAAATTTTGATAATTTTGTTGAGGAATTACTATGATAAGAAGAATAAGGATAATCTTTAAAATCACTTACAAACCCATGCTTTTGCGGGTTGAAATGAATGTACCAAATTAGTTGAGTAAAATAAGTATCTGAATTAACTACCTTTCTTTTAAAAGGTGTTTCAAAAAGCCCACCAGTTCTGCTTTGAGCTTTATTTATACTTTTAGTGTAAGAGTTAAAAAAATCAGAAAACTTTTTACTTACCATTCTATGAGGAGCGTGTAAACCCTTGTTTGTATTTAGACCTGACAGGTTTTTAAAACCTATCAGGTCTAAATTTAAATTATCTTTTACTTTAACTAATAAATGAAAATGATTTCCTAATAAACAGTATGCATATGTTTCCAAAACTTCACTCATATAAAATGAATATTTTTCTAAAAAAAACCCATAATTTCTCTCTTCAAAAAACAAATTTGTTCCATTTATACCCCTATTGTATATGTGATAATACTTTCCAGTTTCTAATGTGATTTCATACTGTTTCATATTTTATCTGTTTATAAGACCTGACAGGTTTATAAAACCTGTCAGGTCCTTGCGTTCTAAAACTTCATTTGCAACCTTAAATTTAATCTGCGAGATGTTAAATAATTGGGAACTGCCCAAGTTTGCGCAGTTGCATCTTGCAGCCATGTATAGCTGATGGTGTTGTTTACTCCTAAAATATTAAACACTTCAAAAGCAAGGTTTGCCGATTTTATATTTCTTTTTAAAAAGTTATTACGGTTTTTGGTATTTTCAGCTATCAAATCTTTAGTAAAACCAATGTCAACCCTGCGGTAGCTTGGCATTGTATTGATATCGTTATACCTATTTCTGTCAGGAACACCAAATGGAAAACCACTGCCATAAACCAACATTAAGTTTACTTTATAACTTGGGTTATTTGGGAAATAATCTTGAAACAAAATAGCAAACTGAAAAGCTTGGTTTGTTAGTCGTGGAATAAATCTTTCAGTTTCGCTTGCACCTTCTTTTGTAAATTGCTTGCTAATAATTTCTTCTGAATTCATAAAACTTAAGCTAGCCCAACTATCAGTTCCTTTTACAAACTCCCCATTTACCCTAAAATCAATTCCGGTTGTATATCCGCGCGAGGTATTGTCGGCAAAATAACGAATGCGTACATTATCAATTTCATACGGAATCAAATTATATAAATCTTTGTAATAGGCTTCGCTTGTAAATTTAAATGGCCTGTTCCAAGCTTTAAAATTTACTTCGGTCCCCAACACATAGTGAATAGATAATTGCGATTTAATGTTAGCATTTAATTCACCTTGAAAATTTCGTAACTCACGGTAAAATGGAGTTTGGTAATACCAACCATATGATGCTTTTACAATCCAATTTTTACGCATTTTGTTTTGCCACAAACTATCGGTTTTATTGCTATTAAATATTAGTTTATTGTGTTTTTTATTGGGTTCAAAAGCAAACTGAAACCTTGGGCTTATTACATTTTCGTTTGTAAAACTCCACCAATTACTTCTTATTCCATACGTTACAACCATATTGTAATCCCTATTCAACACCTGTGTATTTTGAACATAACCGTTAAGTCTAAAAGTATTTAAGTTAAGGTTAGTTCTTAAATAATCTAATAATACTATTTGTCCATTTGAATCCAAAGTTGGTTGCGCAAAGCCAGCACTATCTAGGTAATTCCACTCTTTAAGTTTATCGTAAATATTTTCGTTTTGTACAAATGCACCCCATTGTATATTGTGTTTGCCTTTATCGTAATTTCCTCTGTGGCCAATGTTTATTACAGTTGCGTTTATGCTATTGCGGGCATTATTTATAAAATAACCAACTCCACGTAACGATTTTGCCCTACCAAAATTACTGCTACTTTGGTCGGTTTCTAATTCACTTAACCTATAAGCACCTTCAATGGTAAAAAACTCGTTTTCATTGCTATTAAAAATAGAGCCAATAAGCTTTAATTGTAATTTTCTAATAGGTTTAAAAACCAAACTTACCGCACCAGTACTTGTTTGGTATTCCATTAAATCGGCACCACCAAAATATATATTTAACTGCAATGCTTGTTTCACTGTTCCAAAGGTAGTTTGCCTATCTGTAGGCACTAAAAAATACCTGTTTTGCGCATAACTTCCTAAAAAACTTAAACTTAAATTACTTCTAAAATGATAGGTTAGTAAAGTTTGTACATCGGTAAACGAAGGTTGGTAATCACCTTTGGTATCAAGTGTTGCCACCACATATTGGTTAGTCCAATATCTTGCACCTAATAAAAAAGTAAAACGTTTGTTTTTAGTTATTCCTTCGGTATGAGTTTGTACTCCAAGCAAACCTATATTCACAGACGATTCGGCTTTTTTGGGTTCTTTGTATTTAATGTCTAACACCGAACTCATTTTATCGCCATACCTTGCTTCAAAACCACCCGCACTAAATTTTATATCTTTTACCAATTCCGAATGTATAAAACTCAATCCCTCTTGTTGTCCGCTTCTTGGCAAAAAAGGTCTGTATATTTCTATATCATTTACATAAACCAAGTTTTCATCAAAGTTACCTCCACGTACATTGTATTGCGCACTTAGCTCATTGTTTGATGAAACACCAGGTAAAGTTTTTAAAATTTGTTCAACATTGCCCGAAATATTTGGAAGTGAACTCAATGGCCTTGGGTCTAAATCAAATGTACTTATTTGTTCTCTGTACCTTTCATCGATAACTTTTATTGCATCTAAAGTTAACCCTATATTAAGGCGTGCATTTAATTCGTATTTTTGGTTTGTATTTAAAGCAGGCACATTAAAAGTTTGTCCTTTACTGCCAAAATAAGTAAACCTTACTTGCAATGGTTTATTAGTAGGAACAACCAATTTATAAGAACCATTTTCATTTGTAATGGAAACAACACTCTCGTTTATAACAGATACTGTAACTCCTTCGGCCAATTGACCAATACTGTCTTTAACAACGCCACTAATTATTGCTTTTTCATTTTGGGCAAATAATGTGTTTTGTAAAAAAATAATTAACAATAAAAAACAAAATAATTTTTGCATTAATATTTTATAAATAGTTGAGTAAAGTATTTTTATTTAAAGTGTTTTGTAGAACAAAGGCAATAATAACTTTTTTAGTATAAAAGTATTATGTAAACTTTTATAAAAAATTTAAAGTAACTAATAAATTACCCTAAATTTTAAGGTAAATTCAATTTTTTTCAACTCACTAATTACTTCATTGTCATATTTTTTAGCTACATCGGTAATTACGTATCCAAGGGACTCGTTGGTTTTTAAATATTGTCCAATAATATTTATTTTATTTTTTGCCAATACTGCATTTATTTTTGCCAAAATACCTGGTTTGTTTTTATGTATATGAATAAATCGATGTGAACCAACCAAAGCAGGCAACTGAATTTCGGGAAAGTTTAAACTACTACCAATATTACCGGTGTTAATGTATTGAATAATTTTTTGTGTGGTAAAATGGGCTATATTTTGTTGGGTTTCTTTATTATTGTTTCTTTTATTAAGCGTGGCAATTATTTGGCTATTTAGTTCTATTTTATTATAATTTTCCTCCTTTTGAAAATCAACTGCCAGCCCAAAAAGTTTTTTGCTTTGCACTAATTTTTGAGCTGCTAAAAAATCAATTGAATCATCGTAACTCAAATTTATTAAACAACTTAAAGGCTGCATTTGCTTTATTTCTTTCTCAGCTAAAATTATTCCTGTGTTTTTACTATTTAAAACCACTACAAAGTTGGCTTTTTTTAGCAAATCAACTATTGTTTTACAGGCAATGGCATTGCCTAAAGGTGCGCGGTCTTTTTCATCAAAATAAAGCACTTCCATACCTAAGTTTTGAGCCAAAACACCCATTAAACTCCCTGCATTGCCATACCCAATGATTCCTATTTTTTTGCCCCGCAATTCGGTATTGGTTTGCCTCGAAAGTTGAAACATAAAACCCAAACCCAACTCCACCACACTGCGGGTATTGGCAAAAGGAGCGTTAAAAATAGGCACAGCCATTTGCTGCGCAATATGGGTATTAAACTGAAAATTGTAACCACCCCAAACTGCCAAGCTAATTAACTTTGTAAAAGAATTTAGGTTTTCTATTTCTTGTTTTAATGAGGATACAATGATTAATGCCTCTTTTAAATCGGTTTGAGTTTTGGTTGTTAAGGTTTCGCGTTTTATTACTTTATATCCTTCTAACTGAAAAAAAGATTCTGCTGTAAATGTGTCTTTACCTAAAAGCACAGCCGTTATTCTGCTTTTAGGAAAAGAAAGTGCCATTGGCAATTTCATTTTATACAAAATTTCGTCAAGACTGGGTGCTATGTAATCGGCTTTTGCAATTACTCTTTCGCGTGCTATGTTTTCGGTAAATGCAAAAAACTGCTCGGCCATTCCGCTTTCACGCATTTCATAATCGGTATAGCCATCGCCTATTGCTATTACTTTACCCTTAAGTTTCAATTGCTTTAATAATTTAACCTTTCCTCCATTTTGTGCTAAAAAATTATCTTCATCAGCGCCAATAATATTATTCTTTTTATCGTAAATAAAAGTATTGGCATACACACAATTTTCATCAATATTAAAACTTTTAACAACGGGTACTATAAATTCCTTAAAGCCACCTGAAACAATGAGTATACGTCCTTGGTATTGTTTAAAAAACGCTTTGTTGTGTGCAAATGATGGAGAAACTTTTTTGCGCAGTTTATTTACCAACATGTTTATATGGTATTTTTTTGCAGATAATAAAGCAATTCTTGCCTTTAACGATTTGTTAAACGGCATTTTACCATCCATAGCCAAATCAGTCAAATGCTTTATTTGTTCTATAATAGCGTCCTTTTCAGGGTCATTTTTTAAGCTCATAGCCGCCAACTCTTCCATGGCTTCCACTTGCGTAAAAGTGCTATCAAAATCAATTATAAACCACGGTTGTTGCATGCAGTAAAAATAAAATTACTTGTTAATTTTTTGAAAATAAGTTTTTACACAAAAAAAGCCGAAACATTAATTTCGGCTTTTTTTAAAAATATGGAGAATAAAACTTAGTTTTTTACAATTTTTTGAACTACCAATCCTTTGTCGCTCATGGCATGTAAAGAGTACATTCCTGTTGGTAAGTTTTCTATATTAATTTCGTTTCCTGGTGTGGTTTGTTCTAAAACTACTTTTCCCATCATATCCATTACTTGAATATTTTGCACGTTTACTCCTTCCACAAAAACTTTGTCTTTTGTAGGATTAGGATATACAGTAAAGTTACTTTTATCAACCCTTGGAACGCCAATTTTGGTTCCATCATAGTCTATAACAACTGTAATAAACTGATGGCCGTAAGCCAAATTATCAGCAGTAAAACCTTCTAAAGTAGTTAAGTTTAACTGAAATAATTTTTGACCCCAAAACGCATTGTCAACAATTGGATTTATTTTTATTTGAATTTCGTTTCTGTATCCTTTTTGTCCAATTGCAAATTCAACTTTTTGCTGAGGTTGCATATTAAAGTTTACAGTGTTTTCTGCTGTTAAAACTGCATTTGAAGTTTTATCGACAACTGATAAAATTGCAGAATAAGGCTGAGTTGTACTGTCTAAATTACTGTTGTATAAAGCAATTACAATAGCCGAATTTTGGTCCTTGTGTGTAAAGTTTTGGAAATTTTCTTTGTAATCAAAACCGTATGTTATTTGGGCATTTACCCCTAAAAACATTCCACAACCAATTAACATTAAATATAATTTTTTCATATGTATGAGTTTATATAGGTTACAATAATAGTAATTAGCTTGATTTAAACAAAGTAAAAATAGTTGCAAACCATTAAAATTTAAAAAATTACCTGATTCTAATTTTTTCACCCAATTTTAAATTGTTAAGATTTGTAGTATTTATTTGTTTCAATGAACTAATAGAAACATTAAATTTTCGGCTTATAGAAAAAAGTGTTTCTCCTTTTTCAATGGTGTAATATAAAACCTCGCTTGTTGGGGTTTTGGTTTCGCCTTCTAAACTATTTTTAACTGGCACAACCATTAACCTTTGATCTATTTTTATTTCGTTATTGGTTAAAGTATTTATTGCCTTTAAATCGTTTACTGAAATATTGTATAAAATAGAAATGGAATACAATGTTTCGCCATGCCTTACTATGTGAAAACCAGGAATTGGTTGGGGTTCCTTGGTATCTGCACTTGGTAAGTTAGGGTTAATAATTAATTTTTGCCCTATTTCAATATTGCAATTTTTAAGTGCATTTAAAAACTGTAAAGCATCTACTTTTACATTGTATTTTTTGGCAATGCCATATAAAGTTTCACCTGCTTGTACGGTATGAAAAAACGAAAGTTCTGATTTTTTTTCCTCTAAAGTATCGAAATAACTCAACGTGTTTTCATAAACAGGATACATTGTTTCAATGTTTTTTGCAGCATCTTCATACACTGTTTCATTCATTATTACAGTATCAATTTTAATAATATTGGGTGCTGTTTCTGAAACAATTACTTGAACCGAGTCGCGCTGAATAGCAGTGTCTGCCATAACCAACTGCAATCCATCGGGTCTTTTATTGTTTAAATAAATGGTTTGTCCAATTTGTGGTTGTTGGTTCAAAACTAAATTATTTCGAGTAAGAATTTTTTCAATTTTAACACCATATCGCTGCGATATTAAATGCATGTTATCGCCATTTCCAAATACACATGTTTCAATGTCTGCCTTATTTTTTTTACTTTTTAAATAAATGGTATCCCCTTTTTTGCACTCATCGTCTTTTTGTAAATCGTTGTATTTGTATAATTGATATACTTTTAAATCGTAATTTAAAGCTATTTGCGCAAAGCTTTCATTTTCTTTAGCGGCAATTGCCGGTACCGAATTTATTATAAATTCTTTGCCATAGGTTTTTATAATTTCTGTTTTTTCTTCCGCTTTTTCTTTTAGTTCTTCCTCACTTAGTTTTATTTCATCAAATTTATGCAAACCATGTTTTTCAATGAAAGTAATCAATAATTCGGGGTATTGTGGATTGGTGGCATATCCAGCTTTTTTTAAACCAAATGCCCATCCTTTGTAATCTTTACTATCCAAATCAAACAAAAAAGCATATCGTTTCCCGTTCATTAAAAAATCGGAATGGTCGCGGTAGCTGTCTATGGCTGCATCGTATTTTCTAAAACATTCCTGCGGAGCATCATCATCTTCATACATGGTTTTACCTGCCCAACTTGCTTTGCATTTTATTCCAAAATGATTGTTAGCCTGAGTTGCCAACCTACTGTTTCCATTGCCACTTTCTAATATACCTTGAGCCAAGGTTATGCTTGCAGGAATTCTACTTCTAAACATTTCGTCAATAGCCATTGCCGAATATTTTTCAATGTATTGTTCCACCGTAAGTTTAGGCTTAGCATCATTTTGAGCAAACAAAGAAAAACTAACCAAACATACTATTAGGTTTAAATAGTATTTTTTCATATTAAAAATTGTAATTAGCAAAAGTAATGCCTAAGCAGATTTTTTTTAAAACCTTACTACTAAGCATTGCTAACAATTACAAACCTTTGTTTAGGAAAATGTACGTTTGAAAATAAGAAATAAGAAGATAAAATTCGATTATTTAATAAATAGTCGTCCCTCAAACAATTGAACCCTTTCTTAATTATAAACATCATTGCTAGGGATAATTTTTTTTAAAAAATAAATATAAAAAGAGGTTGCAATGCAATGTGTCCTTGTATAAAAAACTTGAACCACATTGAAAAACAGAAAACAAAGCCCTTAAATTATGTAAACTATGTGTTTTTTTATTTTGCTAATAATTAGCACCTTAGGTAAAAATGTAAATGGCAGCGCAATAACAAATAAATAAAACTTTGTAAAAAATTATTGAATTATGAAAGTGGTCTAACTTATAAAGCATAACATAGCAAACAAACTTGGTAAAAAATATTGTTTAAAATTCTACAAAAAATAAGAAAAATAGAAGATGTCTTTTAAGGGTAGACTATTTACTAAAAAATGCTGTTTAAAATTTATATCGAAAGCATATCTGTATTAGTCCAACAAAATTGTCCCAAACAGCTATTGCATCGGCATTTTACCAATATAGTTCGACTAAAATAAAAATAAGTTTGGTATTATTCCTGCGTCCAATTTGCTCTATCCATAGGGCTAAACTGCCAAGGAGCTTGGTTGTTTTCTAAGTTGCTAAACATATTATTTAACGATGCTGGCGCTTTTGTTTCTTCCATTACTTTATACCTGCGCATTTCTACAATTATTTCCATTGGATTTATGTTAATAGGACAAGCTTCCACACAGGCATTACAGGTATTGCAAGCCCATAACTCTTCTTCACTTATATAACTGTGTAAGTTTTTATCGTCAGCTACAAAAGTCCCTTTATTTGCATCTATGTTTTTGCCCACTTCTTCCAATCTATCGCGGGTATCCATCATTATTTTGCGTGGCGAAAGTAGTTTGCCTGTTTGGTTTTGAGGGCAACTGCTGGTACATCTTCCACACTCGGTGCAACTGTATGCATCCATTAAATTTTTCCAAGTTAAATCGGTAACATCTTTTACTCCAAAACTTACTGGAGGCTCATAACCTTCTGGTGTTGTCGCACTTGGGTCAAGCATTAGTTTTACTTCTTGTGTTACCGACTCCATGTTGTTTAAATTGCCTTTTGCCTTTAAATTAGAATAATACGTATTAGGGAAAGCCAATATAATGTGAAAATGTTTACTAAAAGGCAAGTAGTTCATAAATAAAAAAATACCAATTATATGAAACCACCAAGCAATCCGTTCAAAAGCAATCAATGTTTCAGTTGAAAAATTTTCGAAAAAAGGTACCAATAACCACGAACTTATTGGAAAAGAACCTGCATTTATATAATGTGCTGCTCCACGAGCTTGTAATATTTGATCAGCGGCATTCATTTTTAATAAAGCGGCCATTAACACAACTTCAACAATTAAAATTGCTGCAGCATCTTTGGTAGCAAATCCTTTTAGTTCTGCACTTTGAAAACGGGGTAATTTTAAAATAAAACGCCTACTTAAAAAAACAATACAAGCCAATAAAACGCCAAAAGCAAGTATTTCGAAAAATCCAATTGCTAAATTATAAACCGGTCCAAAAAAGGAAAGGATGCGGTGTGTTCCAAAAATTCCATCTATTAATATTTCTAAAACTTCAATATTAATAAGTACAAAACCTATGTAAATAATAAAATGAAAAAATGCAGCAACGGGTTTAGTCCCCATTTTGCTTTGCCCAAAAGCTACACGAAGCATTGTTTTTAAGCGTAATGGCTTGTTGTCGGTTAAGTCAATATCTTTTCCCAATAAAATATTGCGCCTTATTTTGCCTAAACTTTTCACGAAAAAATAGGTAGCAATGCCTGCTAATATTACAAAAATTATTTGTGCTATCATAATTTACAAATTGAATTAGGCAATAATAAATAATATTTATTTGAAATAAATAGAATTGATTTTAAAATTATTTTTAAAAAAAACGTATGTTTATACGCTGAAAATGAATACATTTACCATGTAAATTTATATTATTTTATAAATTGAGTTAAAACAATTTGCACAAAAGCTAAAAAAAATTACTTTTGCACTCCACAAAAAACGGTGCAGTAGCTCATCCCGATAACTATCGGGAGGTAGAGCAAAATCCCAAAAAATGGTGCAGTAGCTCAGTCGGTAGAGCAAAAGACTGAAAATCTTTGTGTCGGGGGTTCGATTCCCTCCTACACCACACTAAACAATAATAAACCCTTGTAAATCATGTATTTATAAGGGTTTTTTGTTTTCGGTTTGTGTCGGGGGTACACTTTGGGGCACGTTTTTAAGTGCTACAAAAAAGTGCAACCATAAGATAATGCCTGTCAGTTCGAGCGGAGTCGAGAACCTATAAGTTTGAGTTAGCCAAAGATAAATGCTTGTTATTTGCTTATATTTTGTGTTTTCACCAACCAATATGGTAAAAATCCTTAGATTCTTTGTTAAAAAAAAAGTTACACGCAAAGTGGTGTGGGTGGATGTCTATTAAAAGCGCGAAATTTTAATTTTATAGCCTGTGTGACGTTAGGCAGTGCGAAAGAAAATCACGCCTTTGCCTGATGGATTTAGTGGTGGGCTTTTTGCCCAAACAAAAAGTAAAAAGAAGTATAAAAAAGAATGAATTATCCATTAGCTAACTTGGTTGCCAAGGAAAGGATACCGCTCGAGCGGTACTACTGAATGACTGTTTGTAAAATGAAATTACTTTCTCTTTAAGGTTCTGTGGTAAAAGTTAATGGAATACAACTAGTTAAGATAAGGAAGATGCTTACAGCATGGCTTGACTTTTTTGTTATAAATATTGGTATTAAAAAGATAAACATAAATTGGTCGGTGAAAACACCAACCAAAGGCAAAATTCAAGTAGTAAATGGCATCAACCAAAAGCAAAAATTTACTAAAAATATCAAAAGTAGGCGAGCGTTGGCCAGACAATAAAGCGGGCCGTGCTTCTAGCCACGCGGGTGGGTAGCTTTTTATTGTCTAGCGTTTTTGCATACTTTTTTGGCAATGCAAAAAGTATGAAGAAAAAAAGAATAACATATCCATTAGCTAACTTGGATGCCAAATAAAGGATATCGCTCGAGCGGAACTACTGAATGGCTTGACTTTTTTGTTATAAATATTGGTATTAATAAGTCAAACATAAATTGGTCGGTTAAAACACCGACCAAAGGCAAATATTTTTTCCATTATATTTATTTTCAAAAGCTAAATTATAAAATATTTTCCATTAAAAATCCAATTCGTGAAAATATTTTCTATTAGTGAGTAATAACTCTATAAATTAAACAAAACTTTATTTTAACCTTTTCATATCATCAATAAGTAATTCAAAGTTTGATTTTGTTCATTAATTTCTTCTATAAAACAAAGGCTTATATGTTACTAAACTTGTAAGCCTTATTTATTAACCGAAGTGTTGATAAGTATTATACTATTTTCTAATTAAACAATATGTGGATTTAACTTTAGAATTATTTTGATATAATTAGTTAAAAATTATAATTCATAAACAATATGTCAGGTTTATCCTGATATTTTAATTATAAAATATAATTTCAAGTTGGTGGAATAAAATTATATTTTGTATCATTGTAGTCAGGTTTATCCTGACATTATTACTATGAAAAGTAAAAATATATCAACGCGATCCAGTGAACTACTATCTTATTTTAATGGAAATAATAAAGCTTGTTTTGATTACCATGAAGCTTTTAAGGCAATGCCTTCATTAAGGGAAAGTACGCTTAGAGAGTTATTAAGTGACATGACAAAACGTGGACTTTTGATGAGATTGAAAAACGGTATTTATTATGTTATACCATATGAAGCAGATGCTGAAAATTTTATGCCCGATTGGCATTTGATAGTAGAAAACTTAGTAAAAGATGTCCAATATTATATTGGTTACTATTCTGCGTTGCAAATTCATAATCTTATTACTCAGCCATCTTTGAAAGAACAAATTGTAGTTTCAAAACAAATTCGTCCATCGGAAATAAAAATTAAAAATGTGCCTTTTCAATACATTTATCACAACGAAAAGCACTTTTTTGGTTATAAGAAAATATGGACTGACAGTTTCAATAAAGTACTCTGTTCTGATTTAGAAAAAACAATTATTGATTGCTTATACAAACCAGACTATGCTGGTGGAATAGTAGAAATTGCTAAGGCAATACACACTTCAAAAGAAAAAATTAAATTCGATATACTGCTTGAATATGTGAAAAAATTTGACTCTCAGGCAGTGATAAAACGTTTAGGATTTTTACTTGAAATGCTCGAAATTAAATCGGAAATTATTGTCGATTTACAAAAAATAAAAACGGCTTCTTATATCGTGCTCGACACCAAATTACCAATGGATGGAAAATACAACAAACGATGGAGCATTCAACAAAATATAGATACTAATACCATTAAATCTGCTATTTACACATGATCAAACAAGGGGAAATACAACAAAAAGCGAGACGAGCTGGAGTTCGTGACCAACAAATTGAAAAAGATTATATTCTTTCTTGGATATTATATGGAATTGCAAAACATGAGCAGCTATCAAAAATTATTGTGTTCAAAGGAGGAACTGTTTTAAAGAAAATTTATTTTGAAAATTATCGGTTTTCGGAGGATTTAGATTTTACTTTAGTAAATATTGAAATTTCAAATGATCAAATTTTTGAATGGTTCAAGGAAACATTTAAATTCATATTAGAAGAGGCTAATATTCCATTGGAAATTATTGATAACAAAGAACACGAAGTTAGCAGCATTAACTTTTACATTAGTTATATTGGTCCTCTCGGTGGGCAAGGAAATAACAAAAGCGTAAAGATCGACATTTCGAGAAATGAACAATTGGTATTTGAACCGGTAATGAAAGCAGTTTTCATTGATTATTCAGATATGGAAAATCACCAGCTTTTGTGTTATCCATTAGCAGAAGTATTGGTTGAAAAAATGCGTTCAGTTATCCAAAGAATGCAAGCCCGTGATTTTTATGATATATGGTTTTTATTGGAACAACATGGAATGGAGATTGAGTTCTTTTTTAACGAATTTGAAAAAAAATGTAAAAATAAAGAATTGAATCACTTAGATTTTCATAAGAAATTATCCGAAAGATTACCGCTATACAAAGGTCGTTGGATAAGTTCAATGAGTGATCAAATAAAAGATTTACCAGACTTTGATCAGGTAGAAAGAGAAGTGCAAAGACATTTAAAGAAACTACTTCTAAAATGAGCATTCAAAAATTTGATTATTCAAAACCTCAATCAATAATTCAAAGTTCGATTTTTGTCGATTCACAACTACCACACAGGACAACTCCAATTTTTTTGAGAGTTGTCTTTTTTTTGCTCTTTTCAAACCATAATCAATAAAATGCGTTTTTTGTATTACCGCCTATGCAGAATAAATTTATAAAATATCATTGGGCTATTTTATAAATACAATTGGAATAAAATTTCATTAATTCTTTGTACATGTTTGATGTTTTTACCAACTAGTTTTAAAAAAGCGATAGTTAAAACATTAACTTCAGGCAACCTTAATCTAAACCTTTTACTTTAAATTTAAACTTAAATTCTAGAAAATAGTTAAATATTATAGCCTATATATTAGCTATTTTACTATAAAATGCTATATTCGTATAATATATTGGCCATTATGACAAAATTTGGAGTAGAAAAAACCACCTTTGATTTATTAACTGACTTGGCACAAAAACACAAAGTGTTGCGAAAGCAGGCAGGTTTAACACAAACCGAATTAGCAAAACGTTCGGGTGTATCGTTAGGTAGCATTAAACGGTTTGAACTTACAGGACAAATCTCGTTAGAATCTTTATTGAAATCGGTACAAGTTCTTAATCGCATCAGTGACTTTGAACTAATTTTAAATCTAAATGATAACCTAATGCAAATTGACAAACTTTTTAGCAATAGAACAAAGATTTAGTGATGGAGCACATAAAAAAAATATTTGTTTCAATTCAGTTCAATGAAAATGAAATAGAGTTAGGAGAATTAGTAAGTAATGATCGCAATATTTATTTTAAATATTATACCGACTTTATAAGTAAAGGAATAGAAATATCTCCATTGAAATTAAAATTAAACAATGAAATAAACAAAGCAGATGCCATGCCTTTTAATGGGTTATTTGGCGTGTTTGCTGATTCGTTGCCAGATGGTTGGGGAACTTTATTATTAGATAGGGCATTAACGGCAAAAGGAATTGATGTAAGTGATATTACTATGCTTGATAGATTGGCTTTTGTGGGGAGTAATGGTGCAGGTGCTTTAATTTACAAACCTGAAATAAATGATGAAAAAAGCAAAAAATTTGAATTTGAACTAGATGGAATAGCAAAAGCGGCAAACCAAATTATTACAGGAACTGCTACTGAAATACTAGATGAATTATACATATTAGGTGGTTCTTCAGGTGGAGCTCGGCCTAAAATTTTAGTGGGTTATAATGCACAAACAGAACATATAATTGGAACTGAAAAAAATTTACCATCTGGTTATGAGCATTGGCTCATTAAATTCCCTTCATCTGCTGATAGACCGGATATTGCAAATATTGAATATGCTTATTATAAAATGGCATTAGATGCAGGTATTGAAATGAGTGAAAGTAAACTTTTTAAAGGTCAATCTGGACAAGTATATTTTGGCACAAAACGTTTTGATAGAATTGGTAATAATCGTTTGCACATGCATTCAGCGGCTGGTATAATGCATGATAATTTTAGATTAAGTAATTTGGATTATGGCAATATTATGGATTGTGCTTTCAGACTTGAACGAGACGTTCGTGCTTACGAAAAAATTTTACGACTAGCTGCATTTAATATTTTTGCTCATAACAGAGACGACCATAGTAAAAACATTTCTTTTTTAATGGATGAAAATGGAAACTGGAAAATTGCTCCAGCTTATGACTTAACCTTTTCAAGTTCTAGTCATGGTATGCACAGCACAATGGTAAGCGGGGAAAGTGCCAATCCGACCAAACAACATCTTTTGGAATTAGCTAATTATTTCAAAATAAAAAATGCAAGTAATATTATTGATCAAGTGCAAGAAGTTATTTATAATTGGAAAGTATATGCCAATCAATACAATGTAAGTTTTGACTCTAAAAATAGAATAAAAAAAATTATTGGCAAGAATTCATAGTTAATTTTTTCAATTATTATAAAACAACTTGCACTGAAATGAGCTTAGGCTTTTCAAGTATTTTAATAAATACTAAATTGTTTGTACAAACATTTTCATATTTATAATCAACAATTCAAGGTTCTATTCCCTCAAATACTATATTAAGAGGTTGTCTCAAAAGGACAACCTCTCTGTATTTTGTCACATTGAGTGGAGTCGAAATGTTTTGAAAACGGGAGTATTAATTTCTCGACTCGCTCGAATTGATGAGCATTTTAATGCATTCGAGACATCTTTTTTGTACTTATTGTAAAAATTACTGCTTCAATTAATTTATATTAAGCTCAAAAATATTCCATATTTTATACCAAGCATTCTTTAAAAACAATTGATATAGAAACATTGAGCATTTAATTTTATTCTATTTTTTTTAAGCTATTTAACCAATTCTAAAAACAGATTGTCAATAATGAATTTTAATGATTACTATTTAAAATAGCATAGTTTTGTATAATGAAAACATACACACTAATTTCCAATATAAAATCGATAGTAGGTATTTTAGATAAAAATATAGTACTAAAAAAAGGAGCAGAAATGGGCGTTTTAAATGCTATTGAAAATGCGTATTTAATTATTGAAAATGATTGCATTTTTGGGTTTGGTAAAATGGAAGTTGTGAGTAATGCAGTTCAAAACATTACAATCACTAAAGAAATAAATGCCAATTATGGTATGCTGTTACCTGCTTTTGTTGACAGCCATACGCATATAGTTTTTGCAAAATGGCGCGAAGAAGAGTTTGAAATGCGCATAAAAGGAAAAAGTTATGAAGAAATTGCAACAGCAGGAGGTGGCATTTTAAATTCGGCCAAAAAACTGCAAAGCATGAGTGAAGAAGAACTTTTTATAAAAGCTTTGGAGCGTTTACACCAAGTAATAAAACAAGGAACTGGAGCTATTGAAATAAAAAGTGGTTACGGACTTACAGTTGCTGATGAATTAAAAATGTTACGTGTAATTACACAATTAAAAAGCGTTGCACCTATTCCTATAAAAGCAACTTTTTTGGGTGCGCATGCTTTTCCTACCGAGTATAAACAAAACCGAAAAGGGTATATTGATTTAATAATAAATGAAATGTTGCCCAACATAGCCCAGGAAAATTTAGCCGATTATTTTGATGTGTTTTGCGACCAAGGTTTTTACACGGTAGAAGAAACGGATATACTTTTAAATGCTGCGGCAAAATATAATTTAAAGGCAAAAATTCATGCAAACGAACTAGGATATACAGGCGGTGTTCAAATAGGAGTGAAGCATAAAGCGTTAAGTGTTGATCATTTAGAATACACCGGACAAGAAGAAATTGATTGTTTGCTAAATAGCAATACAATGCCAGTAGGTTTGCCCAATTGTTCTTTCTTTTTAGGTATACCATACATGCCTGCTCGTAAAATGATAGATGCGGGTTTGCCAGTGTGTTTAGCATCGGATTACAACCCAGGAAGTTCGCCAAATGGACGAATGGGGTTTGTAGTTAGTTTGGCTTGTACACAAATGAAATTAACTCCCGAAGAAGCCATAAACGCCACAACTATAAATGGAGCTTATGCCATTGAATTAAGTGAAAGCCACGGGAGTATTACCATAGGTAAAAAAGCCAATTTAATTATTACCAAACCTATCTCTTCGTTGGCATATATCCCCTATAATTTTGGGAATGATTGTGTAGAAAGTGTTTTGATAAATGGTAAAGAATTTTAAAAAAAAATTAAAAATGTATTAGCTACAGATTACACAGATTTCACAGAAAAAATATGCAGGAAAAAGTTGTTGGTCAAAAGACACAACAACGGGCATGGAATTAGCCACAGATTACACAGAAAAAGCAGTGATAAAAAGTTGTTGGTCGGGAGACACAACAACGGGCAATTTGGGGGTTAAAAATTTCTGCGTAAATCAGCGAAATCTGCGGGAAAAGTTATTATTTAAGAAACACAACAACAGGCATTGTATTTTCTGCGATAATCTACTAAAACTGCGAAAAAAAATTGTTGATCAGAAGACACAACAACGGGCAACTTGGGGTTAAAAATATCTGCGAGAATCAGCGAAATCAGCGGGAAAAAGTTGTTGGTCTGATGCCGATAGATATCGGCAACAACAACGGGCATGGAAACCATCTACCAATTTCCATTTCTTTGAGCATATGTAATAAAGCAATCTGTAATTAAAGCCAATAATAGTATTTTTTTTCAAAGATTAAATTAGAAATTAATAGGATGTAATATTTTAGTTATTATTGAAAAAAATATTATGAATACTATTAAACAACATTTTGAAGAAGCACAAATCATACTTGCTCAATTTTTAAATAACGAAAAAAATTTTGAAGCCATTGAAAAAGCAGGGCAATTAATGGTAGCCGCTGTAAAAAGCGAAGGTAAAATATTAAGTTGTGGGAATGGAGGCAGCATGTGCGATGCCATGCATTTTGCCGAAGAATTAACTGGAAAATACAGAAACGACAGACCTGCAATAGGAGCAATATCAATGAGCGATGCTAGCCATATAGCTTGTGTTGGAAACGATTATGGTTATGATTTTGTATTTAGTCGTTACCTAGAAGCAGTTGGTAGAAAAGGGGATGTTTTACTTGCAATTTCAAGCAGTGGCAATTCAATAAATGTTATAAAAGCAATGGAAATTGCAAAGCAAAAAGGAATAAAAATAGTTGGCTTAACCGGAAAAGATGGTGGCAAAATGGCTCCGTTATGTGATGTGGAAATACGCGCCCCTCACAGTCAGTATGCCGATAGAGCTCAAGAAATACATATTAAAGTTATTCATTCATTAATAGACTTTATTGAACGCCATGTGTAACAATATGGATAAATAAAATGAGGTAATTTAAAAGTAAAAAATACTTTTGCTTTGATGTCAATGTATATAATTTTATTTTCAGTTGTAGGATACTTTGGATTATTAATGCTTATAGCTTGGTATACCTCTAACAATGCAGGCGAAAGTGGTTATTTTACTGGAAATAAACAGTCGCCTTGGTATATTGTGGCATTTGGTTTAATTGGCGATTCTCTTTCAGGGGTTACATTTATTTCGGTACCAGGTGCGGTCGCTACTAATCAGTTTAGCTATATGCAAATGGTGCTAGGCTATATTGTAGGATATTTGGTAATTGCTCAATTTTTATTGCCTTTATATTATAAGTTAAACCTTATTTCTATTTATTCCTATTTGGAGCAACGTTTTGGTAAAATATCTCAAAAAACGGGTTCGTTATTTTTTATTTTATCGCGTTTGGTGGGAGCGGCATTTAGGCTTTACATAGCTTTAATTGTATTAGATGTATATTTTTTCAGTGCTTTCCATATTCCATTTTTTGTATCGGCTTTAATAGTTATTGGGTTAATTTTATTATATACCTATAAAGGTGGCATAAAAACTTTGGTGTGGACAGACACACTTCAATCAGCATTTTTATTGGGAGGTGTGGCACTTTCTATTTATGTAGTTTGTTCTCAATTAAATTATAGTTTGGTTGATGCTGTTTTGGCTGTTAAAGAAAGTCCCATGAGTAAATTGTTTTTCTTTGACGATTGGATGAGTAAAAATAATTTCTTCAAACAGTTTTTAGGAGGCATGTTTATAGCTATTGCCATGACAGGTTTAGACCAAAATATGATGCAAAAAAACCTAAGCTGCAAAAGTTTGGCAGACGCTCAAAAAAATATCCGATGGTTTAGCATTGTAGTGGTTTTTATCAATTTATTGTTTGTAAGCTTGGGAGTGTTATTATATCAATTTGCAGCAGCAAAAGGAGTTGCTATTCCTACAAAAACTGATTATTTATTTCCGAACATTGCCTTAAATTATGTAGGTGGAATAGGCGCCATAGTTTTTATTTTAGGAATTACTGCCGCCACTTTTAGTAGTGCCGATAGTGTTTTAACCACACTTACCACCTCGTTTTGTATTGATATTTTAGGTTTTGACGAAACCCATGAAACTAAGAAACACAAAAGCAATCGACATTTAATTCATATAGGTTTTGCGTTGGTGTTATTCTTAATAATAATTGTGTTTAAAGAGCTAAACAATAAAGCAGTTATAGATCAAGTATTCAAATTTGCAGGGTTTACCTATGGTCCTCTTTTAGGTTTATTTGCATTTGGTTTATTTAATAAAATAAGCATTAAAGACAAGTTGGTTCCAATTGTATGTATTGCTTCTCCTATAATTTGTTTTTTGCTTGATAAATATTCAGTACAGATAATGGGCGGTTATGTTTTTGGACAAGAATTGTTAATTTTAAACGGAATGATTACTTTTTTTGGCCTTTGGTTAATTAAAAGCAAAGAAGTGCGAATTGCGGAATGACAAAAATGCGAAGTAAGCACTGAAATATGCGAATTGTAAAAACATCTGCGTTTATCTGCGATATCTGCGGGCAATAAAATGAAT
>JBAXCN010000009.1:0-59691 GCA_037141455.1 Bacteroidota bacterium | reverse complement strand
TACTATGGACACATAATGGTTCAGGATCAATATCAGGAGCAACAACATTGACACCGGTGTATACAGCAGCAGCAGGCGATGCAGGCTTAACTCGTACATTAACCATGACAGTTACAAGTAATAATGCATGTACACCTCAAACAGCAACAGCAACATATACAGTAATAGTAAATGCTCCTTTAGCTAATAATTTAATTACAAGTATTCAGCAAAGTATTTGTTCAGGAACAACTCCTACAACAATTACAGGTTCAACTGCAACTGGAGGAAATGGAACAACTTATACTTATTCATGGGAAAGCAGCACAACAAGTGCTTCTACAGGTTTTTCAGCAATTCCTTCAACTAATAGTTTAAATTATTCTCCAAGTGCTTTAACACAAACTACATGGTATAGAAGAGTAGTTAGTTCTGGCGTTTGTGCTAATAATACAACTTCTGCATTAATTGTATTTGTGGGAGATACCATTAAACCAATTGTTGTTACTAAACCAAAAACAGTTTATTTAGATGCTACAGGAAATGGTTCAATAGTAGTAAGTGATATAGAAAATGGAAGTACAGATAATTGTGGAATTGTTTCAAGATCACTTAGCCAAACTGCATTTAATTGTTCTAATTTAGGTTCTAATACTGTTACTTTATCAGCGGCTGATTTAGTTGGAAATATTGGAACAAATACTGCAATTGTAACAGTATTGGATACTATTAAACCTACTATTACTGCTACCAATGGTAATGTATTATATATATCAGCTAATGGAACTGTAGTACCTACTACTAGTCAATTTACATCAGCAAGTGCAGATAATTGTGGTGCACCAACTTTAACCATATCGCCAAGTACAATTACATGTTCAGATATAGGAATAAAAACAATTACTGTAACTGCAACAGATGTAAGCGGGAATTTTAGATCTGCAACTACAACAGCAGTGGTGTTAGATCCAATTGCACCAGTAGCTCGTCCTAAAGCAAGATTAACAGTATATTTATCTGCTAGCGGTCAAGCATTAATAAACGGTGGAATGTTAGACAGTGCAAGTTCTGATAATTGTAGTATAACAAGTATTGTATTAAGTCAATCAACATTTAGTTGTTCTTTTACAGGAAATAACAATGTTACTTTTACAGTACAAGATCAAAGTGGTAATTCAAATTCAGCCACTGTTATTGTTACTGTTTTAGATACTATTAGACCAATAGCAATTGCACAAAATATAACAGTTCAATTAGATGCTACAGGAAATAAAACTATTTTAGGATCTCAATTAAACAATGGCTCATCAGATTTTTGTGGTATAGCTTCTTATACATCTACTCCAACTTCGTTTAATTGTACTAATGTAGGAGTTAACCCAGTTGTATTAACGGTTACAGATGTAAACGGAAATACAAGAACAGCAAACGCAACAGTAACTGTTCAGGATGTAACTGCTCCAGTAGTATTAACACAAAATATAAATGCTTACTTACTTCCTAACGGAACAGTAAGTATTACCCCAAGTCAAGTTAACAACAGTTCAACAGATGCTTGTGGTATCAATTCATCATTAACTACAGTAACACCAAGCTCATTTACATGTAGCAACACTGGAGCAAATACAGTAACATTATCGTTAACTGATGTGAATGGAAACTCAGCTACAGGTACTGCAACTGTAACAGTAATTGATACAGTTAGACCAATTGTAGTTACTCAAAATATAACAGTTCAATTAAATTCGGCTGGAAATGTTTCAATAACTCCTGCTCAAGTGAACAATGGTTCAAGTGATGCTTGTGGAATTAACAATGCATTGTTATCAGTATCGCCAAGTACATTTACTTGTGCCAATTTAGGAGCCAATACAGTTACTTTAACCGTAATTGATAATAAAGGAAATGTAAAAACTGGTTTAGCAACAGTAACAGTTCAAGATGTAACAGCACCAGTTGCTATTGCACAGAACATCAATGCATACTTAAATACTTTAGGAACTGTAACAATAACAGGAGCTCAAGTAAACAATAGTTCAACCGATGCTTGTGGAGGATTGACTTATTCAGTATCTCCCAGTACATTAAATTGTTCAAATACTGGAGCCAATACCGTTACATTAACCGTAACTGATGGAAGTAGTAATTCATCAACAGCAACAGCAACTGTAACAGTAATTGATACAATAAGACCAATTGTTAATACACAAAATATAACAGTTCAATTGAATAGTGCAGGAACAGTAACAATTACTCCAGCTCAAGTGAACAATGGTTCAACTGATGCTTGTGGACCTTTAACATTATCGTTAAATACAAGTACATTTACTTGTTCTAACTTAGGAGCCAATACAGTAATTTTAACTGTAACTGATTCAAAAGGAAATAGCAAAACAGGATTTGCAACTGTAACTGTTCAAGATGTAACAGCTCCGGTAGCAATAGCACAAAACATAAATGCTTATTTGGATAATGCAGGCTCTGTTACTATAACAGGTGCTCAAGTAAACAACGGTTCAACTGATGCTTGTGGAGGATTGACTTATTCAGTATCTCCAAGTACATTTACTTGTACAAACACAGGAGCTAATACAGTTACATTAACAGTAACTGATGGTAGCAGTAATTCATCAACTGCAACTGCAACAGTAACAGTAATTGATACAGTGAGACCAGTTGTTGTTACTCAAAATATAACAGTTCAATTAAATTCGGCTGGAAATGTTTCAATAACTCCTGCTCAAGTGAACAATGGTTCAAGTGATGCTTGTGGAATTAACAATGCATTGTTATCAGTATCGCCAAGTACATTTACTTGTGCCAATTTAGGAGCCAATACAGTTACTTTAACCGTAATTGATAATAAAGGAAATGTAAAAACTGGTTTAGCAACAGTAACAGTTCAAGATGTAACAGCACCAGTTGCTGTTGCACAGAACATAAATGCATACTTAAATAATGCAGGCATTGTTACAATAACAGGTGCTCAAGTGAACAATGGTTCAACTGATGCTTGCGGAGGATTGACTTATTCAGTATCTCCAAGTACATTTAATTGTTCAAATACAGGAGCTAATTCAGTTACATTAACCGTAACTGATGGTAGCAACAATTCATCAACTGCAACTGCAACTGTCACAGTAATTGATACAGTAAGACCAGTTGTTGTTACACAAAATATAACAGTTCAGTTAAATAGTGCAGGAACAGTAACCATAACCCCAGCACAAGTGAACAATGGTTCAAGTGATGCTTGTGGAATTAATAATGCATTGTTATCAGTTTCACCTAGTACATTTACATGTGCCAATTTAGGCGCCAATACAGTTACTTTAACCGTAATTGATAATAAAGGAAATGTAAAAACTGGTTTAGCAACAGTAACAGTTCAAGATGTAACAGCACCAGTTGCTATTGCACAGAACATAAATGCATACTTAAATGCTTCAGGAACTGTTACAATAACAGGAGCTCAAGTAAACAATGGTTCAACCGATGCTTGTGGAGGATTGACTTATTCGGTATCACCAAGTACATTTAATTGTTCAAATACAGGAGCCAATACCGTTACATTAACCGTAACAGATGGAAGTAGTAATTCATCAACTGCAACTGCAACTGTTACAGTAATTGATACAATAAGACCAGTTGTTATTACACAGAACATAACTGTTCAATTAAATAGTGCAGGAACAGTAACTATAACCCCATCACAAATAAACAATGGTTCAACTGATGCTTGTGGACCTTTAACACTGTCATTAAACACTAGTACATTTAATTGCACAAATGTTGGAGCGAATACAGTGATTTTAACTGTAACTGATTCAAAAGGAAATAGCAAAACAGGATTTGCAACAGTAACGGTTCAAGATTTAGTTCCACCTGCAGTATCTGCTCAAAACTTTACAACCTATTTAAATGCTGCAGGTTCAGCTACTATTTTAGTCTCAGATATAGTTTTAAGCTCAACTGATGCTTGTGGAGTAGCTTCAACTACAGTTTCTCCTTTAAGTTTTAATTGTTCAAATACAGGTTCAAATACTGTAACATTTACTGTAACAGATATAAACGGAAATAGTACAACAGGCAATAGAACGGTTAATGTTTTAGATACAATTAGACCGATAGTAGTAACTCAAAATATAACCGTTCCTTTAGATGGTTCAGGAAATGCAACTATCATTGGTTCTCAAGTAAATAATGGTTCATCGGATGCTTGTGGTATTGCTTCAATGACAGTAACTCCAAATACATTTAATTGTTCAAATGTTGGAACTCCAGTTTTAGTAACCTTAACGGTAACAGATAATAAAGGTAACTTTAGAACAGGAACTGCTTTAGTTACTGTATCTGAAGTTGTTAAGCCAGTTGTAGTTACAAAAAATGCAACAATTCAGTTAAGTGCCTTTGGTAATGCAACGTTAACGTTATCACAAATTGACAATGGAAGTTCAGATAATTGTGGAATTGCAACTAGGGTTTTAAGTAAAACTGCTTTCAATTGTTCTAATATAGGAAATAACACAGTTTACTTAGTAGTAACAGATAATTATGGAAATAAAGATTCGGCTGCTGCAACGGTAATTGTTCAAGACTTAATTAAACCAACAGTAGTATCACAAGACGCAACTATATTTTTAAATGCTGCTGGAAATGGTTCAATCACTCCTTCGGATATAGACAACGGAAGTACAGACAATTGTTCAATTACAATGAGAGCTTTAAGCAAGTCATCATTCAACTGTTCAAATGTTGGTTTCAACACCATTTATTTAATAGTTACAGATGCTGGTGGAAATAAAGATTCAGTAACTGCATCTATTAATGTGAGAGATACTATAAGACCAGTTGTATTAACTAGAAATATTACACTTCAATTAGACTCAACAGGAAACATAACCCTTTTACCTAGTCAAGTTGATAATGGTACTTCAGATGCTTGTAATTTTACAATAAGTGTGTTACCAAATTCATTTACTTGTGCTCAAGTAGGTCCAAATACAGTAGTTTTAACTGCTAGAGATGCTAGTAATAATGTTAGTTCTCGTGTTGCAACAGTAATTGTTCAAGACACTGTAAGACCTGTTGTAAGAACCAGAAATATAAATGCATATTTAAATGCAGCAGGAAGTACAGGCTTAATTACAGCAAATCAAGTTAATAATGGAACCAGCGATGCATGTGTAATTACTTCATTAGTTGTTTCTCCTACTTCTTTTAATTGTAGCCAGGTAGGACCAAACACTGTAACTTTAACAGCAACCGATTTTAACAACAATGTTCAAACTGGAACTGCTATTGTAACAGTAATAGACACTATTAAACCTAATGCAATTGCTAGAAATATTTCAATATATTTAGATGCTACAGGAAATGCAAGTATAGTAGGTTCTCAATTAAATAATGGTTCAACCGATAATTGTAGCATAGCAACTTATAGTGCTTTACCTAATTCATTTACTTGCGCTAATGTTGGCACAAATACAGTTATACTTTCAGTAACGGATGTAAATGGCAATGTAAATACAGCTACTTCTATTGTTACTGTAATTGACACTGTTACTCCAATTGTATTTACACAAAACAGAACTATTTACTTAAATGGTAGTGGCTCTGCTTCAATTACAGCAAGTTCAATTAATAATGGTTCTACCGATGCTTGTGGAATTTCAACTTTAATTGTTACACCAAATAGTTTTAATTGCTTAAATGTTGGAAATAATACAGTTACTTTAACTGTTAGAGATGTAAACAATAATATTAAAACAGGAACTGCAATAGTAACAGTTTTAGATACTGTTAGACCAAATGTAATCACTCAAAACATAACTGCTCATTTAGATGCAACCGGTAATATAATCGTTTTACCTTCTCAAGTAAACAATGGTTCTTCAGATGCTTGTGGAATTAACAATTCTATAATGTCAGTATCTCCTAATTCATTTACTTGTTCAAACATTGGAGCTAATACAGTTACTTTAACCGTTATTGATGTTAATGGAAATGCGAAAACAGGAACTGCAATCGTAACAATAGCAGATACAGTTAGACCTGTAGTATTAACTAGAAACATTTCAGTTCAATTAAGTGCAACTGGAACAGCATCAATAACTACAGCACAAATTAATAATGGTTCAACTGATGCGTGTGGAATTAACAACGCTATTATGTCAGTATCTCCAAATACATTTACTTGTGCAAATATTGGAGCAAACACAGTTACTTTAACCGTTACAGATGTAAATGGAAATGTGAAAACAGGAACAGCTATAGTAACTGTTGCTGATACAGTAAGACCAGTAGTTACAACTCAAAACATAACAGTTCATTTAGATGCAACAGGAAATGCTTCAATAACTGGAGCTCAAATTAATAATGGCTCAACAGATGCTTGTGGTATAGCTACATTGGTTGCAAATCCTAATACATTTAATTGTTCAAATACAGGAAATAATACTGTTACATTAACTGTAACAGATGTGAATGGAAATGTAAGAACAGGAACAGCTATTGTAATCGTTCTAGATACAATAAGACCAGTAGTAGTAACACAAAATGTATCTGTTTATTTATCTTCTATTGGAACAGCTTCAATAACTGCTGCTCAAATTAACAATGGTTCTTCCGATGCTTGTGGAATAAATACTTCTATAATGTCAGTATCCCCAAGTTCATTTACTTGTAGCAATGTTGGAAACAATACAGTTACATTAACAGTAACTGATAACAAAGGAAATGTAAGAACAGGAACTGCAATAGTGAATGTAATAGATACAGTTAGACCAGTTGTTATTACAAGAAACATTAGCGTTCAACTTTCAAATACTGGAGTTGCAACAATAACAGCTGCTCAAGTTAATAATGGCTCAACAGATAATTGTGGGGTTAATACTTCATTATTATCAGTTACACCAAGTTCATTTACATGTTCAAACATTGGTGCAAATACAGTAGTATTATCAGTAACAGATGTAAATGGAAACGTAAGAACAGGAACTGCAATTGTTACTATTGCCGATACAGTTAGACCAGTTGTTGTTACACAAAATATAACTGTTCAATTAAATAGTGCTGGTTCAGCAACTATAACTGCATCACAAATTAATAATGGTTCAAATGATGCTTGTGGAATAGCTTCTGTAACGGCATCTCCTTTAACATTTAATTGTACAAATAGGGGAGCAAATACAGTTACTTTAACAGTTACAGATGTTAATGGTAATATAAGAACAGGAACTTCTACTGTTACAGTAGCTGATACAATTAGACCAGTTGCAGTTGCTAGAAACATAACTGCCTATTTAGGAAGTAACGGAACTTTAAGTTTAGCAGGCTCATTGATAAACAATGGTTCAAGCGACAATTGTGGAATTTCTACATTTAATGCCACACCTTCAACATTTACTTGTTCTAACTTAGGTGCTAACAATGTAATGTTAACAGTTACAGATGCTGCGGGTAATTTTGCAACAGCACCTTCAATAGTAACTATTTTAGATACTGTAAGACCTATCGTAATTACTAGAAATATTACAGCATATTTAGACACTACAGGAAACGTATCAATTACACCTGCTCAAGTGAACAATGGTTCAACTGATGCTTGTGGAATTTCAACTATTGTAGCCTCACCTTTAACATTTAATTGTACAAATAGAGGTGATAATAATGTAACTTTAACCATAACAGATGTTAATGGTAACATAAGATCAGGTGTAGCAGTAGTTACTGTAGCAGATACAGTTGGAGCAAGAGTTCGTACCAAAAATGCAACAGTTTATTTGTTAACCAACGGTTCTGTTGGAGTTACAACTGCTCAAATTGATAGTAGTTCATCAGACAATTGTGGAATAGCTTCAATGACTGTTACTCCAAATATTTTACGTTGTGTAAATGTTGGAAATGCAATTGTTACATTAACAGTTACTGACGTTGCAGGAAATGTAAGAACTAGAAACGCTACAGTTACAGTAATAGATACAATTAGACCAACTGTAACCACTATAAATAGAACTGTTTTCTTAGGATCTAATGGATCAGTAAGTATTACAGCAGCACAAATAAATAACGGTTCGTTTGATGCTTGTGGAGTAAATACTTCTTTATTGTCTGTAACTCCAAGTTCATTTAATTGCTCAAATATTGGAACCAATACAGTAACTTTAACTGTAGTGGATGTAAATGGAAACAGTAGAACAGGAACTGCTGTTGTTACTGTAAGAGATACAATTAGACCAATTGCAATAGCACGAAATATAACTGCTCAATTAAACAGTTTAGGAACAGTAACTATTACTGGTGCTCAAGTTAATAATGGATCATCTGATACATGTGGTATAGCTTCTTTATCTGTTACACCAAATACATTTACTTGTTCAAATATTGGAGCTAATACTGTAACTTTAACAGTTACTGATGGAAGTGGTAATTTTAATACAGCCACTGCAATAGTAACTGTAAGTGACACAGTTAGACCAGTTGTAATTACTCAAAACATTACTGTTCAATTAAATAATTTAGGTGCAGCAACTATTAATGGTTCTCAAGTTAATAATGGGTCTTCTGATGCTTGTGGTATTGCTACAACAACAGTATCTCCTAGTTCATTTACTTGTTCAAATATTGGAAACAATACTGTTACTTTAACCGTAACTGACGTAAATGGAAATGTAAGAACTGGAACAGCGATTGTTACAGTTGCAGATACAGTAAGACCAGTAGTTAATACTCAAAATATAACTGTTCAGTTAAATAGTTTAGGAGCTGCTACTATTACAGCGTCCCAAATTAATAATGGTTCAACTGATGCTTGTGGTATCAATACATCATTATTATCTGTATCGCCAAGTTCATTTACTTGTTCTAATATTGGAAACAATACTGTTACTTTAAGTGTAACTGACGTAAATGGAAATGTAAGAACAGGAACTGCAATTGTAACTGTAGCAGATACAATTAGACCTGCAGCAGTTGCACAGAATTTAACTGTTTATTTAAGTAGTTTAGGTTCTGTTTCTATAACAGGAACTCAAGTTACAGCAAGTTCATCAGATATTTGTGGAATTGCAACTAGAACAGTTTCTCCAAGTACATTTACTTGTTCTAATGTTGGAAATAACAATGTGGTATTAACTGTAACTGATGTGAATGGAAATTTTGTTACAAGATCGGCTGTTGTTTCTGTATTAGACACAGTAAGACCAGTAGTAACTACTCAAAACATAACAGTTCAGTTAAACAATTTAGGAGCAGCAACAATTACTGCATCTCAAGTTAATAATGGTTCAACAGATGCTTGTGGTATTGCAACGACTACTGTTTCACCAAGTTCATTTACTTGTTCAAATATTGGCAACAATACAGTTACTTTAACTGTAACTGACGTAAATGGAAATATAAGAACAGGAACCGCAGTGGTAGCCATTGCTGATACCGTTAGACCTGTAGTTGTTACCCAAAATAGAACAATTTATTTAGGAGCTAATGGAGCAGCATCTATTACAGCAGCTCAAATAAATAATGGTTCATCTGATGCTTGTGGTATTTCGACCACTACCGTTTCACCAAGTTCATTTACTTGTTCTAGTATTGGAAACAATACTGTTACTTTAACTGTAACTGACGTAAATGGAAATATTAGAACTGGAACAGCATTGGTAACAGTTTTAGATACAGTAAGACCAAATGTGATTACTCAAAACAGAACAATTTATTTAAATGCTTTAGGTAATGCTTCTATTACCGCAGCTCAAGTAAATAATGGTTCAAACGATTCATGTGGAATAGCATCATTATCACTTTCTTCAACTTCATTTACTTGTGCCAATGTGGGTCCAAATAATTTAACTTTAACAGTAACTGATAACAATGGAAATGTTAGAACAGGTGGTGTGGTAGTTACAGTTTTAGATACAGTAAGACCAGTAGTTAACATGGTAAATGGAATAATTTTATATTTAAGTCAAACTGGAACAATTAGCATTTCTCCTAGTCAATTTAATAATGGTAGTACTGACATTTGTGGTATAGCAAGTGTAACAATTTCGCCAACTACAATAACTTGTTCAGATATTGGAATCAAAGCAGTAACGCTAACAGTTACCGATGTAAATGGAAATGTTAATACAGGCACAACTAATGTGGTAGTATTTGATCCTGTTGCACCAGTAGCAAGACCAAGATCGGCATTTACAGCTTATTTATCTGCAAATGGACAAGCAATTATAAATGCAGGTTTATTAGACAGTGCTAGTACCGATAATTGTGCCATTACTAGTAGAGTGTTGAGTCAATCTGTATTTAATTGTGCAAATACTGGAGTAAATAATATTTTATTTACCGTACAAGATCAAAGTGGTAATTCACATTCTGCAAATGTTGCAGTAACTGTTCTTGACACAATTAGACCAGTAGCAGTTGTTTCAAACCAAAGCATTTATTTAAATACAAGTGGAACAGGAACTTTAACTGCAACTCAAGTTAATAATAATAGTACCGACAATTGTGGAGTTTCTTCTATTGCCATCTCTAAAACATCGTTTAATTGCACAGATTTAGGAACTAGTTCAATAACTTTCACTGTAACAGATGTAAATGGAAACATAAGGACTGCTCCAGTAAGTGTGAATGTATTTGATACCATCAGACCTATTATGAGACCTAAACAAAATGTTATTGTTTACTTAAACTCAACTGGTACTGCTAGTATTACCACTACTTTAGTTGATAGTGCAAGTACTGATAATTGCTCAATTTCTACAAGAACTTTAAGCCAAAGTACTTTCAATTGTTTAAATGTAGGTTTAAATAATGTAACATTCTCAGGAGCTGATGCAACAGGAAATATTGGAAGTAGATTGTTTACTGTAACAGTTTTAGACACAGTTAGACCTCAATTAACAACTAGACCAGCTACTATTTATATAAACTCTGTTGGTAATGCAACATTGGCACCAAACCAAGTTATATTAACAGGAACCGACAACTGTTCAAGTTTAATTAGTGCAGTAAATACAACTAACTTCACTTGTTCAAATATTGGAACTAATACGGTATTGGTAACTTTAACAGATGCAAGTGGAAACTTTATTACTGGTAATGCATCAGTAACCGTGTTAGATTCTATTAAACCAATTGCAGTTACTCAAAACAGAACTATCTACTTAAATGGAAGTGGAACAGCTAGTTTAACAGCTGCTCAAGTAAACAATGGTTCATCTGATAATTGTGGAATTCAATCATTAGCAATAAGCAAAACTTCATATGCCGCAGCTGATTTAGGAATTAATAACATAACATTTACTGCAACAGATAATAGCAGCAATGCTCAAACAGTGAATGTAATTATTACTGTTTTAGACACAGTAAGACCGGTAGTGGTTACTCAATCAAGAACTATTTATTTAAATGCTAGCGGTGTTGCAACAGTTACGGCTGCTCAAGTTAATAATGGTTCAACTGACAATGTGGGAATAACAAGTTTAATTTTAAGCAATACACAATTCAGTTGTGCTGATAGAGGTAACAATATAGTTACATTAACTGCTACAGATATTAGCAATAATAGCACTTCAGCAACAGCAACAATTATTGTTGTAGATACTGTAAGACCAATTCCATTAGCTTCAAATCAAACTATTTACTTAAATGGATTAGGAGTTGGAACATTAACCGCAGCTCAAGTTAATAATAACTCGACAGATAATTGTGGTATAACTAACTTAACATTAAGTAAAACTAATTTCTCATGTATTGATAGAGGAGTAAATTCAACTATTGTAACTTTAACAGCTACTGATGCTAGCGCAAATTCAGCAAGCACCACCTTTACTGTATCAGTATTTGATACAATTAAACCAAATGTGGTAGTTAACAATAATATTGATATATACTTAAATGGAAGTGGAGTTGCTACATTAACAACTGCTCAGGTTAATAATGGATCTACAGATAATTGTGGAATTACTAATTTAGTATTAAGCAAAACCAGTTTCAATGCTACCAACTTAGGTTCAAATATTGTAACCTTAACAGCAACGGATGCGAGTAGTAATAGTACTTTAGTAAATGTTACAGTAAATGTATTAGATAGCATAAGACCAGTTGTTGTAGCTCAAAACAGAACTATTTACTTAGGTTCGAACGGAACTGCTACTGTAACAGCAGCTCAAGTTAATAATGGTTCAAGTGACAATGTTGGAGTAACAAACTTAACATTAAGTAAAACTGATTTTAACTGTAGTAATATTGGAAACAATATAGTAACATTAACTGCAAGAGATATTAGTAATAATACTTCATCGGCAACTGCTACTATTACAGTTTTAGATACAATTAAACCAACTTTAAGTGCTAATAACTTAACGCTTTACTTAAACGGTGTAGGTTTAGCAGAAATTACTACTCAGTTAGCTAACAATAATTCATTTGATAATTGTGGTATAGCTTCTTATTCATTAAGCAAAACCACTTTCAATTGTTCTGATAGAGGCATCAACTCTAATATTGTTACTTTAACAGCAATTGATAACAGTGGAAATTCGGCTAGTACAACATTTACTGTTTCAGTTTTAGATACATTGAAACCTAGTATTATTGTAAATAATAATTTAAACTTATACTTGGATGCTTCAGGTAATGCCACCTTAACTACTACTCAAGTTAATAATGGTTCATCTGACAATTGTAGAATTAGTACTTACTCATTAAGTAAAACATCGTTTAATGGAACTAACCTAGGTTTAAATGTTGTAACATTTACTGCAACTGATGCAAGTGGAAACAGCAACTCAACAAGCGTTAACGTAATTGTTAACGATACTGTTTTACCAATTGTAAATGCTAGAAATAGAACTATTTACTTAAGTGCTACTGGAAGTGCATTGATAAATGCCATTGATGTGGATAGTGCTTCGACCGATAATGTAGGAATTACTACAAGATCAATAAATAAAACTTTATTCAATTGCAACGATGCAGGTGTTAATTTTGTAGAACTATTTATTAGCGATGCAAGTGGAAATAGAAACAGCAAAATCGTAACGGTTACTGTTTTAGATACAATTTTACCTGTAGTAAGCAACGTTCCTGCTAATATCACTTTAGGATATTGTGGTGCTAATTACAGACCAATTTTACCTACTGCTACTGATAATTGTGGAGATGTAACTATTATACAAACTGCTGGAGTAATTCCTGGAAATACTTATCCTGTTGGTGTTACAACTAATACATTTGAAGTAACTGACAAATCAGGTAATAAAGTAACACGTAGTTTTACAGTTACAATTTATCCTAAATATGTACCAGATTCGTTAAAAAACATTACAGTTTGTAGCAGTGTTCCAACATTTGCATTAACACCTGCTAACGCAAAAGGAGTTTATACATTTAGTGGAAGTGGCGTTACTTTAGATGGCAAGTCTTATGATCCTTCATTGTCTGGTCCTGGTAACTTCAATGTAACTTATACTTTCATTGATAGTACTTTGTGTGCTACTCAAGGTAACTTCTTTGTAACTGTTAATCGTGCTCCAGATAAACCAATCATTGAGCGTAAAACTTCTGTTGTTTTACAAGTACAACAACAGTATAATTTCTACCAATGGTTACGTTATGGCCAGCCAATTGCTGGTGCAAACGACCAAGCTTACACTACAACACGTTCTGGATTGTACTCTGTAAAAGTAAGTACTAAAGAAGGTTGTACAACTGAAAGTGATGCATTTGCAGTAGGAAACGTTGGAGTAAATCAAGCTACTACACAAATAGGGTTTAGAATTTATCCAAATCCTTCAAATGGAATAATGAATGTAGAACTTGACGAGCAAAGTGTTAAAGAAACCAATATCAAAGTATTTGATGCTTTAGGTAAATTGGTTTACGAAACATCTGTAAATACATTCTTAAGCCAAATTGATTTAAGTAAATTAGCTGATGGTACTTACTATGTAAGGTTGAGCCAAGAAGGTAAAACAAGTATTAAACCAATAGTAATTACTAAATAATTTAAACAAAACTAAAAAACACGAAACAAGATCATGAATACAAATTGTTTAAATATAGCAAAAATAATAATGATGTCAGCAATGCTAATGGGGTCTCAAGCCCTATTAGCACAAGCTACTCAAACCGCATCAAACAATACTAAGCCAAAATACAACCGCTTTGGAATTGGAATTAGGGGTAGCCATTTGTATGATGTAAAATACAATGGATTTGGAAAATTAAGTAATGGTTATGAAGTTTCTGACCCACAAGGAATGAATGGAAGTAAAACCAACTTTGACTTTGGATTCGGTGTAAGTCTCAATTATTTTCTTACACCTACTATGAGCATTGATGGTTCATACGATATAGGAAAAATGTCGGGAAGAACCGACAATTCTATTGAATATTATACTTCCGATGTTACTTTTTTAACTTTGGGTTTCAATTTAGATTTAAAAGGAAATAACAGAGTAAAACCTTACCGTTTTGTTCCTTATTTAAGAGGAAGCATTGCATCATCAACTTATGATACCAAACGTAAGTTTATTGAAGACGATGGATTAAATGGAGCAACAAATGGAACTACTTTGCAAGTTGGATTAGGAGCAGGTGTTCGTTTACATTTAACTAATAATTGGTTTTTAAATTTACAAAGTGAGTTTGTTCAAACTTATACTGATGCTTGGGATGGATGGGATTACGGTTCAGGAAGAGATTATATGGCTAAAACATCGTTTGGTTTAAACTATACATTTGGAAAAAATAATCATTTGGATAGAATTACCAACTCGCAAAGAAATATTATGCAAGTAAATTCTGCTTCAAATAACGCAACAAACTCATCGTTATTGGCTTTAAATGATAGTTTAAAAAACATCAATGATAAATTAGCTAAAATACAAGCTGCAAACGAACAGTTAAATAAAGATTCGGATGGAGATGGTGTGAAAGATTACCGTGATCAATGCCCTGATGTAAAAGGTACTTTACCTAATGGTTGCAACGAAGTTGTTAAAGAAGAGAAATCGTATGTAAATGAGCCGAAGAAATCTGATACTCAAAATCCTGTGGTTACAAATCCAGTAGCAACTACTCCAGTAACAACCACTCCTGTAACTGAAAATCCAGTAGTTACAGCACCAAGTAATATAACACAAACGCAAAATATTAGTAATTCACTGAAACAAGAGCTAAGAAATATGTTGTTGGTAGAAATGAATAGAATTTATTTTGAAACCAACAAGGCAAATTTAAATGCTACTGATAAAGTTATATTGACGCAATGTGCTCGTGTTTTAATGGATAATCCTTCATTTAAACTTACTGTATTGGGTTATGCCGACAATGTGGGAAGTGATGATGCAAACTTTGTTTTATCGAGAAAAAGAGCTGAAGCGGTTACTGAATATTTGGTAAACTTAGGTGTTGCAAAAAGTAATATTACTTTAAAAGCAATGGGTGCTCAAAAAATGATAGGTGATGATGCTCAGAAATCAAATGCATTTAACAGAAGAGTTGAATTCATTTTAGAATAATATTATAAATTTATATTTTATAAAAAGACCTTTTGTTTAATTACAGAAGGTCTTTTTTTTGGTTAAATATTTTTATATCCACAACCTTTATTCTTTCCCTTTAAAATTTATCTTTGCCCAATTTATATAAGAACCAATATAATTTATTTCTTATACTAATGGAGAAAATCAGTTGATTTTCAATATCTAAATTAAAAACTAAGTTTATATGCCTAAAGATACCAGCCTAAAATCAGTACTTATTATTGGAAGTGGACCTATTATTATTGGTCAAGCGTGCGAATTTGATTATTCAGGAAGCCAAGCCGCTCGATCGTTAAAAGAAGAAGGAATTGAAGTTACTTTAATTAATTCCAACCCAGCAACCATTATGACAGATAAAGTAACTGCCGATAATGTTTACTTATTGCCTTTAACAATTGAAAGTATTGAAAGCATTTTAAAAGAACGTCAAATAGATGCTGTTTTACCAACAATGGGTGGTCAAACAGCCTTGAATTTAGCAATAGAAGCGGATGAAATTGGGCTTTGGAAAAAATACAATGTACGTATGATTGGTGTGGATATTGATGCTATAAATACAACAGAAAACAGGGAACTATTCCGACAAAAAATGATTGACATTGGAGTGCCTGTTGCCCAGTCAAGAGTTGCAAATTCCTTCTTAGAAGGAAAGGAAATTGCACAAGAAATTGGTTTTCCATTGGTAATTCGTCCATCATTTACTTTAGGTGGAAGTGGTGGAGGTTTTGTAAATGATAAAACAGAGTTAGATGCTGCTTTAAAAAGAGGTTTAGAAGCTTCGCCAACGCATGAAGTTTTAGTAGAAAAAGCACTCTTTGGATGGCAAGAATATGAATTAGAATTACTAAGAGATAACAATAACAATGTTGCTGTAATATGTACCATTGAAAATTTTGATCCAATGGGAATTCATACTGGTGATTCAATTACCGTAGCACCTGCTATGACTTTAAGCGATTCTGCTTACCAACGTATGCGCGATATGGCTATTCACATGATGCGTAGTATAGGTAATTTTACTGGTGGTTGCAATGTTCAGTTTGCTGTAAATCCTGTAGATGAAGCAATTATTTCAGTAGAGATTAACCCAAGAGTATCTCGTTCATCGGCTTTAGCAAGTAAAGCTACCGGATACCCAATTGCTAAAATTGCTGCGAAACTAGCCATTGGTTATCATTTAGATGAATTAAAAAATCCTGTAACAAAAACTACTTCTGCGTTTTTTGAACCCGCCATTGATTATGTTATAGTAAAGGTACCGCGTTGGAACTTTGATAAATTTAAAGGTGCTGACACCACTTTAGGTTTACAAATGAAATCGGTTGGCGAAACTATGGGCATTGGCCGAACATTTACTGAAGCATTACAAAAAGCCATCCAATCGCTAGAGATTAAACGCAATGGTTTAGGTGCTGATGGTTACCAACAAAAAAAATTAGAAGACATTGTTGATAAATTAAAGAATCCGAGCTGGGATAGAATTTTTGCAGTTAAAGATGCTTTAAGTTTAGGAGTTCCTATTTCATCGGTTGAAAAAATGACTCGCATTAGCCGTTGGTTTTTAAACCAAATTAACGATATGGTTCATTTAGAAAACACGTGTAAACGATTTAATTTAAAAAATCTACCTAAAGAAGTAATAATTGAGCTAAAGCAAAAAGGCTATAGCGATCCACAAATTGCAAGTTTACTAGGAGGAGATACCAATGAAGATGATATTTGGGATTTAAGAAAAACCATGGGTATTAAACGCGTTTATAAAATGGTTGATACTTGTGCCGCTGAATTTCCTTCGCCTACTAATTATTTTTACTCTACTTTCGATGAAGAAGATGAAAGCGTTGTGACTGAAAAGAAAAAAGTAATTGTATTGGGCTCGGGTCCAAATAGAATAGGGCAAGGAATAGAATTTGATTACTGTTGTGTGCATGGGTTACTTGCAGCTAAGGAAAGTGGATATGAAGCCATCATGATAAATTGTAATCCTGAAACTGTTTCAACTGATTTTGACATGGCAGACAAATTATATTTTGAGCCAGTTTTTTGGGAACATATCAGAGAGATAATTGAAAAAGAAAAACCTGAGGGAGTTATAGTTCAGCTTGGTGGACAAACGGCTTTGAAGATTGCAAAAAAGTTACATGATCATGGAATAAAAATTATTGGAACTAGTTTTCCCGATATGGATTTATCGGAAGACAGAGGCTCTTTTTCTGACTTGTTAAAAGAATTGAATATTCCTTATCCTGATTATGGGGTAGCTGAAGATGCTGATGAAGCAATTGCTGTTGCTAATAAAGTGGGTTATCCAGTTCTAGTTCGCCCTAGTTATGTTCTTGGTGGACAAGGAATGAAAATTGTTATAAATGATGAAGATTTAGAAAAAGCTGTAATCGATTTATTAGGAGATTTACCTGGAAACCGCGTTTTAATTGATCATTTTTTAGATAGGGCAGAAGAGGCAGAAATTGATTTAATATGCGATGGTGAAAATGTTCATATAATTGGTATGATGGAGCACATAGAACCTGCGGGTATTCATAGTGGCGATAGCAGTGCAGTTTTGCCACCATTTAGTTTAAGTGAAAATGTGCAGAAACAAATGGAAGACATTGCCACCAAACTTGCTTTTAAAATGAATATAATTGGCCTAATGAATATGCAGTTTGCCATAAGAAAAGAGAAAGTATATGTGATAGAAGCTAACCCACGTTCGAGTAGAACAGTTCCATTTATAGCCAAAGCGTATGGCATAGCATACGTTAATATAGCAACCAAAATAATGCTAGGAGTTAACAAATTAACCGACTTTACTTTCGATAGAAAATTAACAGGATATGCGATTAAAGAACCTGTTTTTTCATTCAATAAATTCCCCAACGTAAATAAAGAATTAGGGCCTGAAATGAAATCGACTGGTGAGGCAATAAGGCTTATAAAAGATTTAAACGACCCTCATTTCCGTCAATTAAAAAACGAAAAGAGTATGTTTTTGAGTAGATAATATTGATTACAAAGAGTCTGTCTCAAATTAATTAAAATGCACATCCATTCGAGCGGAGTCCGAAAGCTATTGGACGAGATTTAATACTCACTTTTTAAAACATTTCTACCGATAGCTATAGGTATTCGTTCAATGTGACAAAACGCAAGAGGCTGTCCCTTCGAGACAGCCTCTTTAAAGTATATTTTAAAATAAATTAATGATTGTGGTGAGCATGGTTATGTTCTTCCACAATTTTCATAAACTCATCCTTATTCACTTCTTTTTCTTCAATGGTAATTAAATCTTTTACAGCAGCATTTACTTTTGTTTTAACAGCAGCATTGATCATTTTACTTCTGTAATCTTCTTTCTTTAAACTTGGCTCAATTAACTGGTTAATTAAATCTTCGTTTAGTCCAGACATAGAATAACCACCAAACATTTGCTTTGTGTATTCAATTGCAGCAGCACGAATATCAGTTTCTTCCACAGTAATGTTTTGTGCAGCCATTATTTTTTCTTCTACTAAATGATTTTTTAAATAATTAGCTTCAGGTAAATAAGCAGTTTCAATATTATCCGCGTTAAATTTATCGGCATATCTTTCCATTAACCAACGTTTTAAAAACGTATCAGGTAAGGTAACATTGTGTTTAGCCACTATTGTATCCATCATATTGTGTTCCAATAAATGGTCGGATTGGCCTGTGTAAAAACCTTTAATGTCTTCTTTAATTTTAGTTTTTAATTCTTCTAAACTGGTAATGTTTCCTGGCCCGTAAGCAGCATCAAACAATTCTTGATTTATTTCGCCTTCAAAATTTCGTTTAATATCCATTACTTCAAAACTAAAAGTTTGGTTTAAATCGGCAATACCCACTTTAGCAACACCCAAAGCATGGCTCATTTCTTGTTCATCGTGGTTAAATAAGGTAAAAATATTAACAGTTGACGAAGCTCCTTTACTAATTCCGGTTAACAATGCTTTGGCATCATCGTTTTTTAAAGCAGAAAGCAACATAGGAACATTATCGGCTTTAACTCCACCTTCCAAAGGCAAATTATCTTCAGCTAATTCAACTAAGTTTAAATAAACCATGTCGTTGTCTTGTTCAGCAATTGAAACATCTTCTAATTTTCCAAAACGCTTGCGCATTCTAGTAATTTCTTCTTCAACCTCTGCATCATCAACATTTACCGAATATTTTGTAAAAACATCATTTTTGGTAATATTTAATTCAAATTCAGGAGCTACACCTAAATCAAATTTAAAAGTATAATCAATTCCTTTTTCAATTTTTTCAATTAAACTTTCTTGGTTTAAAACAGGTTCGCCCAACATGTTTATTTTATTTTCACTAATAAAATCGTACAATCCTTTTGAAGCAGCAGTATTAATTTCGTCTAATAACAAGCTAGTTCCAACTTGTTTTTCAATCATTCCAACTGGCGCAGCACCTGGTCTAAAACCCGGTATATTTGCTTTTTTTCTATAATCTTTAAGCTTTTTGTCGTAGCTTGGCATGTAATCGGTGCTTTGAACCTGAACAGCAATTGTTCCATTTAAAGCATCTTTTTTATCAAAAGTAACGTTCATTTTTATGTATTTATCTATTATTATTTTCAAAAAAAATAAGACTGAAATATTATTCCCAGTCTTATTTCAGTTATTTAGTGCGGATGAAGGGACTCGAACCCCCACGTCTCTCAACACCAGATCCTAAGTCTGGCGCGGCTACCAATTACGCCACATCCGCAAAAAAGGACTGCAAATGTAGATATTACGCAGTAAAATACAAGTGCATTTTTATTTAATTTTATGATATTAATTTAATTGTCAAGGGTTAGTTCATATTAGCTAATTGATTTAACAATTTAATTTTTCTATTTTATTACTCCAATAATGCTTTCCATAACTACAAAATATTTCTTGGTTTGCGTTTATTTTTTGTTTGGCAACCAAACAAATTTGTAGCTTTTGGTTAATGGTAATTTTTGCATTGTTTTTAAAATTATTTGAACCAAACCCATCTGCATCGTTTGCATATTTTGCAAAACAGGTGGAATTCAAACAGTCTAAAATTTTACCATTTAGCAAACTCATAAAATACAAGTTATTTCCATTTGCTGTTCTTAAATTTGCTTCGGTATTGGTTAATACTTCTCCAGTATAAATGGCAATAATTTCGTCTTTAAAAATAGGGATGGCTGTAAAAAGTCCGTTGCCAGCATTTTGTATTTGCGATTGTTTAATAAATAAATAATCAGTTTCGGGAGTATCAATCATTTCTAAATTTGAGTTGCTCATTATTATAAATAAAAATCTTTTGTTAGTTCAATATAGTCTTGTGTTTGAGAATTATCGGGATTATAAATTACAAATTCTTGAGTGTGTTCAATACAAAACTGTTTTGAAAAACTGAATATGACCCTATTTATTTCTTTATTGCTTTTTGGTTTTATATTGATAATTTGCTGACAGAAAAATCCTTTTGCTAAAGCCAACTTTTTAAAAATAATTGCTTCGTTTAATGGAAGGATTAAATTTAACAATCCGTTTAATGCCAAAAGTTCATAAGCCTTTTCAATTATTTCTTCAAACGACAATTCATTGTCGTGTCGAGCTTTTGCTCTTTGTAAATTAATTATACTATGGTTGTTTTTATTAATAAAGTAAGGAGGATTGGTAATAATTAAATCGAATTTTGTAATGGTTTCAAATTGTTGAACTGCTCCAAAATGAATACTAATTTGCTTGTTAAAAGGCGAATTTTCGAAATTTTCCTTTGCTTGTAGGTAAGCCAATTCATCTATTTCAATGGCATCTATTTTTAAGACATTATTTTTTTGGGCTAACATCAATGATATAATTCCAGTTCCTGTACCAATGTCGAGCACATTATTTGTGTTTTTAACACCAGTTAAACAAGCCAATAACACGCTGTCAGTTCCTACTTTCATGGCGCATTTATCCTGATTAATTAAAAACTGTTTAAACTTAAAATACTGGTTACCCATTCATTAAAAACTGCTGCCTATTACCAATGTTTTTTTAATATTTTCAGTACTTCCATCTTTATTAAAATACTCAAAATTTACAATGTATATTCCAACTGGCAAAGCCTGGTTCGAATTGCTTATTCCATTCCAAGTTATAACCCCTTCGGTTCCAAGTGGCGCATTGTTTAGTAAAGTTTTTACTAAAATGCCATTGCTATTATAAATATTTAAAGTAGTAGTATTGTTGTTTTTAGAAAACTTGTATGAAATATTCACTACATCATTTACACCATCATTATTAGGCGAAAAAACTTCAGGTTCAATATTTAATAATTCATTGCCAATATTAGCCTTTAAAAATTGAGAGTTTTTATAAGTTGGTGTAGCAAAACCACTGGTGCTGGCTGCCGAAGTCCAATTGTTTTTATCATTGGTACCCCTAAAAAAATCAATGCGTTCTAAGCTTATACCTTCTTTGTTATCTATTAAAGTAAAGTGCATTTTATCGTTGTATTGTAGTTCATCAAAAATGGTTTCAGGTTTTGAAAATAATACAAATGTTCCTTCGTCATCGTTTAAACTAGGCATACTATTTACTTCAACAAAATTATTTTTATTAACTACATTGTATTGCAATTTAACTGAACTTTGGTCAGTAGTTATTACATAATAACTATTGGGTAAAAGCATGTAACCATTTTGTGCCAATGGATAAAAATTTTCGATTAATCCAGTCGAATTTCTGTTTCCAATCCAAAGGTTTTTTACATCAATATATTGATTGGTTTTGTTATAAATTTCTACAAAATCAACGCCATTTGGATTTGGATTAAAAAGTATTTCATTGATAGCAATATCATTGGTATCGGCTTGCTTGCATAATCCAAAATCAAGAGGAAAATCAACTGAAATAGTATTGTTAGAACAATCTTTAACTGAATCTAATATTAATGTATAAGGGGTGTTTTGTTTTATGCTATCGGTAAACGTAACTAACAGTTCAGTTAAAAAATCATCGTTAAAAGTAAAGTTATAATCACCAAAAATAGTGGGATTGAATTTAAAGTTATTCCTATTACAAACACTTAAACTATCTAAGGTTTCATTAAAATATAAAACTACTGCATTGGAGTTAATAGGATAAATTCTGGTAAGGCTAGGGTTTACTTTGTCTTTGTTTAATCCATTTACTGAGTTTTTAAAACCAATAGTTCCACCACCAGCATTTAAACTGGCAGTCCAATTACTTGCAGTACCACATGGATTATTTAAGTCTATCCTTTCTAAGCTCCAACCACCATCGGCCTTTACATTATTATTATACCAACTTTGCTTGTATGCAACTTGATTTATAATATTATTGTTTTCATTTAAAAGTATTATTTCATCATCTAAACTTAAAGTAGGTAAAGAAGGAACTGTTATTACATTTTTAAAAGATGAAAAAGCTGATAATTTACTATCATCACAAAGCACTATAAAGCTATCAGGGTACAATTGAAAATTGCCAATATTGGTTATACTTGAACCACTTTTAATTTTAAAATTATTTAACAAAATAATATTTTCCGATCTGTTGTAAAGCTCTATGTATTCTGCGTTTGGCAAGGTTACATTTTCAATTGGATTGGCTGATATTTCGGTTATAATAATATCGTTTTGTTGTGCAGCTTTTACTGGAATAAAAGTAAAATTAAATGCAGTATTATCAGCAATTTTATTCCCAACACAATCAAAAGCGGAATCTATTTGTAAAGTATAATTTTGTTTATTTATTAATGGATTTACAAAAGCTATTAAAACGGAATCGAACTTACTGCCTTTAATAGCAAAGGAAGAGATGGTATTATTATTAATATTCAGTTTAACGTTTTGCATTTTAATGGAATCCATTTTTTCGTTAAATACCAAAGTTAAATTTTGATCATTGGTATAAAACCAATTTCTAATAGTTGGTTTTGAAACATCTGGCAATAAACTACTAAAAAAATTAACTTTTCCTGGAGTTCCTCCAACCGGACTTTCTGATGCCACCCAATTATCAATTCCTTTGCATAAAGTAAAAGGATTTATAAGTTCTAAACTCCAACCACCATCTTTTTTAGCCAAGTTATTATACCAACTCAAATTGTATTTAATTTGATTAATAATTACATTTTTGTTATCCATTAACTGAACCAAATCGCCATCATTATTTAACCCAGGTAAAAATGGAACGGCTAAAGTATTTCCATAGGATTTAAAAAGGTTTTCATTAGCAGGATTTGTAATAATTACATACTCTTTGGCTTTAAGTTTATATAAAGGCAATGTAGCAGAAGTTGATAAATCGTTTATTTTCCAGCCACCTATTTCAATATCAAAATTGCTTCGATTGTAAAGCTCTATAAACTCAGCATCGGGTAAGCCATTGCTTGGCGATGGGTCGGGCATAATTTCATTAATAACTATATCATCAATACTTGGTTTGTAAAACACAAAATTTAAAGTGGTATCAGCTATTTTATTTGCATTTAAATCAGTAATATTTTTTATACTTAAATTATAAATATTTGTTGAAATAAAATTGGCTTCAAAATTTAAAACAATACTTTTATTGTCTACTCCAATAGCAGCTTTTACTAATGAAGGAAAAACATTATCTAATTCAAAATTTAAAGTGTTTGAGGCATCATTAACCGAAACAGATTCGTTAAAATTAATTTGCAAAGTACTGTCGTTTATTAAAAAAAACGATTCAATTTTTGGCGAAACAGTATCAACAATTGGTTTATTAATATAAACATCATCCAAATAAAAATTAGCAATATTTCCAGTTGTAAATCGGGCAAAAATGCCAGTATATAAACTGGTTTTAAAAGTAGTATCAAACACATTTCCCTCAAATATATAGTTATTTGAAGCCAAAGTATCGCTGTACAAAAACCAATTTCCGATTGAATCTCTGTTTACTTTTACATCTATAATATTATTTGTTTTAGCAGCTGTTGCGGGCCTTCCTGCAATTATCCTAATTCGCGAGGCACCAATTTGTTTATACAAACTAATGGTATCAGTATTGCCGGTACTTCCTCCAAACTGAACATAGTAACCATTTAGGTTTCCTTTTAAATTTGTTTGATCGGAAGTTAAATAATACCTGCAAAAATTTTGAGTACTTGGACTAAAATTAAACCTAATTTTAAATCGCCATTCGGTTTCATTTTGAATAGCATTTTGAGTAATTAAATAAATGTCTTTAGCAGTTCCTACTGTTCCTTTACTTTGAAGTTGAAAATTAGTGTTTACTTGCCAAAGGCTATCATCGCCTTGCCAAACAGGATTTTCGTTAAAATTTCCATCAATAAAATTGTCAATTACTTGAGCTTTTGAATAAAAATTCGTTAAAAAAAATAGGTAAAGTAAAAGTATTTTTTTCATGGTTTATTCTTTTAGCCAAATACAAATTCCATTTGGTTTAATTGGATTGCCAATTAAGGTTTTTTGTGTAATGCCAGTTAAATTTATTTCATGACTATTTCCAACTAATTTCCACCTCCCATTTAGCAAAACTTGGTGGGTATCAAAACTATTTGGTTTGCTATCATTGTTAATTAAAACCAGTACTTTATTGTCAATTAAATAGCCTAACATAGCTTTGTTTTCTGGCTGAATAAATTGCACAAAGTTTTTTTCAATTAATGGCTTTTTGGTTATATCACTGTTTTCATAAAAACTTTTTTCTGCATTAATTAAAGGCTGAATAATTTGAGTTCTTAATTTTATTAATCCTTGCCAATACAATTGCATGTTTTTAAAGTTACTATTTGTGTAGGGTTTCAATTTTGAATTATCGCTGTTGGGGGTTTTGGTTTCTCCTATATTTTCCCAAATAAATTGATTGGCTTTTCGCATATTGTAAGTATCGCGCTTGCCATGAAAATACAATTTACCACTTGGTATTTCTTTTATAATTTCTTTAAGGGGGGCTAGTCCTTTGCTTCGCATAAACTCACTTCCACCATGCATTACAATTGGGCCAGGAGTTGTAAATAATAAGGTTGCGGCTATTTTATAGTTTGCTTCATCTACTCCAAATCTTCCATCAAAATCAACAGAACCAAATTGATCGGCCAAAGTATAATTATCATGAATATCTAAATAATTAATGGCACTATTTATATTTTTTTGTGGGCCAAATGAGCAAGTCAATGCTTTAATAACATTTGCTCTTTCATCAAAATTACCTCCTGCCCAACCTCTATGAATTTTCTTATCGTTTAACTCAAAAACAGGACCTTTGTATGAATTTCTAGTGTCATCGTTAAAATAACAAATAGGCGCTGTGTCTTTATACCAATGCCAATTAGGATTTTTATTGTATTCAGGATCATTACTATCAATCCAAGGTTCTCCATAAATAATAATATCGGCTGGTAAAGCTGCTTTTAAAGCCAATAAGGTTTCTTTATCTGTTTGTCCTGCTAAGTCAATTCTAAAACCATCCACTCCAAATTCCTCTATAAAATGTTTGCATTGGTCAATAATCCAACGTTGCACCATGTATCGGTTTTCGCTTTTGGTTTCATTCCCATATTCACCTATGTGTTCCAAGTTTTTGGTTCTGTAATAGTATTGTTTATCAAAAGCATTAAAATGAAATAGATAATTCCTTCCATCCATATTTTCGGCTGTATGGTTAAAAACAAAATCAACTATTACTGCTATATTATTGTCATGGTATTTTTGCACCACATCCCTAAACTGATTGCGTTCTTCGCCTGGCTTTGCTCTTTTAGTTCGGTACCTGCTTTCAATTGCAAAACTGTGCGATGTTCGGTAACCCCAATCATAATTTTCGCTAGCAATTCCCTGCTCAATCATATATTTATCTTTACTAAACGCTTTTTTCCATTCATCTTTTGGCCAGTGTAACATTTCTTGAACAGGCATTAAATGAACAGCGTTTATTCCTAAATTTACTAAATGATCAAAACCAATTGAATATCCTCTGGAATTAGTTAATCCATCAACTCCCATGCCTGCAATGGTACCTTTCAAATTTTCTTCAACAGGTAACAAATCAGTAAAATCTTGCACATGCACTTCGTAAGCAATTAACTCTTGCATTTTAGGTCTTCCATTTTTTAAAGGAGTAGCGGGAATAGTTTTGGCTGTTACCATACATGCTCCAAAACCATCATCACTTACCCGAGCATAAGGATCACTAATGTGAACAGGATTGGTTTCATAAAATAAATTACCGGGATCGTTAAAACCATGAACGGTATAATCATACCAAACACCTTGTAAGTTTTGGTTCACTTCTGTTTCCCAAACACCTTGTTCGTCCATTTTCATGTCAATAGTGGAATAGGGTGTTTTCTCGTAAAACATTTCTTTACTTTCAATTGGTTTGTATAAATATAATTTTACCGAAGTAGCGCGTGGAGCAAAAACCCTAAATGCAGTTTGTTTGCCATCATCCGAAATATTTGCACCCAAATTTTTATTGCTTTTTAAGGTCTTAAACCATTCATCGTAAGTGCAAACTGTTTTTAGTTTAAGCCTAGGAAAAGACAAGTAATAAACCCTTCTTTTATCTACTCCATCAATAGTTTTAATAATAAATTTATAAATTCCTTTTTCATTAAATGTTAAAGCATTAGTATCTTTATTTAAAAATACATCTTCTTGCTTATACGATATTTCTTTAATAGTAATTTTATTTCCAACAGCATCAGTCACTTCAAAATCTTTGTCGGTATACGATGTTCCTTCGGGCAAACCCGCTAGTCTTACATAAATTCTATTGTCATCTTCAAGCGAAGCCTTAAGCGACAAAGGTTCTACACCTTTCATAAAAATTAAATTTCCACCTTCAGTATTAGTAGCACTTGATGGTGGGTCTAACCATTTTCCATCATCTATTCTGTACTTAAAAGGCATACTGGGTTTTATTTTTTCAAAATTAGGATTGTAGATTTTAAGTGTCCAAACATTTCCCATTTGTCTTTTCATGGTCCAGTTTAAATCTGTCATGTCGCTGCTCCAACTTCTAAAAGCACCTGTAAGTACAACTATTTTCTTTACTTGCAAATTGTAATCGCTTTCATTAAAAATAAATGTAGTTGTATCGTTTTTATGAGTATAACCATTGGGTTGAGCCATTAGCAAAATTGGAAACAAAATATAAATAAAAATAGCACTTATTTTTTTCATGAGTACGAAAATCGTTAATTTATTTAATATTAATATATTTGCCCTGCAAAAAAATGATTTTAGGTACAATAAAAAAATTGCGAAAATGGTTCGCACAATATCCAACAGCCAAAAAATTTGTAAAATTTGGTATAGTTGGTACATCCAGCACACTGGTAAGTTTATTAGTATTTTGGCTGCTTTCGTTGCAGTTTCCTGCGTTAAACTTACTTACCAAAGCAGTAGGTTGGGTAATGGGATTTTTTGTAGGATTTACCTTAAATAAGTTTTGGACTTATGTAGACCAAACAGACGATGGTGAAAAATATTTAATAAAATACATTGCTGTTTATGCCATTACGTTTTTTTTATATTTAGGCATTAATTTGCTTTGCGATCATTTTATTTTCCCCAATATATACATTGCAAATATTGCAGAATCGTTTGGTTGGCAGCTTACTTCGGTTTGGTTAAATAATAATGGGCCTTTGGTTTCAAACATTATTGCCATATTGTTAAATGTAATTTTAAACTTTATTGGCACCAATTATTTGGTATTTAAAGTACCTGAACCTGACAAAATTTTTGAATAAAAAAATAAGCAAACCTTCGTCAGACGGGTTGAAGGAGTATTTTTTCGATAACTATCTGCAACCAAAACCAACCGAGGAAAAGACCAGAAATACAAAAGCCTATGAAAAAACTTTTTTTCCTTTTTGTCTTCATTCCATGTCTTGCAAAAAGTCAATATAGGTTTGCATTTAAATTGGCTAACATTTATTCTTCTGCTTATTTTGAAAGTAATAACAGCGATTTTTTTTTAGACGATGACCCTAATACAAAAGGCGATTACTGGCAAAGTTATAAAACAATACCCCAAAACACATTAAATTGGACTGAAGATGTTAGTTCTGGTTTTTTAACCGATATTGGTAGAAGGTATTCATTGGAATTTATACTTGAAAAAAAGATAAAAAATAATTTTTTTATCTCAACAGGTTTTGAACTTGGGGGAAGGTTTTTTTCGATTGAGAAAAAAACTTTAACAGTTTTTAAAAGTGGTGAAGGAAATAGCTTTTTACCATTTGTTTACAGGAGCTATCGAAATTTTTCTATTCCTTTCTCAGCAGCATATAATTTAAAAATTAATAATCGCTTTTCTATAAAACCCAATGTTGGTTTTTCAATAAACACGCCTGAATCGTTTAGTCAAGGAGAATGGTATGATTCTTATTTTGTTACTTCATTTAGCCCTATTTACTTTATGTTGACAATAGGAACTGAAATAAATTATAACTTAAAAAAAAGAAATGCAATTGCTTTAACTGCCATTTACAGCCAAGGATTTACTAACATAATAAAAGATTTTATAAGAGATGAAAGAACAGTTAATGACAAAAGTTACGTGAATAATGTAGCAGTAGCAAGTAATGGAACAAATTTAAGCCTTGGTATAAAGTATTACTTTTTACCTTTTGGAAGTACTAAAACTGATAACAAAATTGATTTTACAAAAATTGATTTTAGTAAAAGGGTTTTAAACAAGCCAACGGAAATAATGGTGGATACCAACTACATTAAACTTTGTATGTGGGACGACCAAAGAATTGATGGAGATTCAGTAGCTATTGAATACAAAGACAGTATAATTTATAACAATGTAAGGCTTGATGCTACAAAAAAATGTATTTGGATAAAAGTAGAAAAAGGACAACCAAACTACTTAATTGTTCATGCATTGAACGAAGGAAGAGTTAAACCAAATACAGTTAGACTCACTTTACAAAGCAAAGATCAAGAAATTCCAATTTTAATAAAAACAGATTTAACTAAATCGGGTATAATAAATATTACTTTTCCTTAGGTTTATATAAAGTATTTTAAAGGTTTTTAATTTTAATTATGCCTGTTCATTTATTGGCATCAATTATTTGGTATTTAAAGTGCCTAAGCCAGATAAATTTTTTGAATAAAAAGCTAAGCCAACCTACGTCAGACGCTTTATAAGCCTTGGCGTTGCTAAGGCGTCAGACGGATAAAAGAATAGTTTTCTTATTAAAAAACCCACTTTTTACTATTATCATAATATATATACCCATTACTAACCGTTAATGGGCTTTCAATATTGTTTTTATAAAGACTGCCAGTACCTAAACCTTGTGGCATAGTGGTTTTTAAACTGCTGCAATATTGCGCAATGGTATTTAGGCCTATATTGCTTTCTAAGGCAGAGGTAAACCACCAATTAATATTTAGTTCGCGGGCTTTATCAATCCAAAATTGGCTTTTGGCCAAACCACCAATTAAGGTTGGTTTTAAAATAATGTATTGTGGCTTTATAAATTGCAAAAGTGGTTTTATCTCATTTTCTTTTACTCCAATTAGTTCTTCATCGAGCGCAATAGGTATGGGCGATTTGGCGCAAACTTCTTGCATAAAATCGGGTTGTTTTGCTTTTATTGGTTGTTCAATGCTATGTAATTCAAAACGTTTTAATGTGTTCAGTTTTTCAAATGCATCAGCATTGGCAAATGCACCATTGGCATCCGTTCGTATTTCTAATTTAAAGGCATTGTAACGGCTTCTAATTTTTTCTAAAAGCCTACATTCTTCATCAAAATCTAATGCACCAATTTTAAATTTTAGACAATTAAATCCCGCTTCTATTTTTTGAGCAGCTTCTGCAAGCATTTCATCGGCATTATTCATCCACACCAAACCGTTTATAGCTATGGGTATATTTTGGATAAAATCATTTTCACAAATTTTTCTTATTCCTCCATATTTTAAATCAGCTAAGGCAGTTTCTACAGCAAATTGAATAGAAGGCCAGTTTTCTAAATCAATATCTTCTAGTTTAAAACCATTGTTTAATTGGTTTAAAATAAATTGTAAATGCGTTTCAAAATTTTCAACAAAATCTATACTTAAACCAGGCAAAGGTGCTGCTTCGCCAATGCCCGTATTTTTGGTTAATACATCAGTTTTTAAAATATAAAAAACAGTATGCGTTTGCATGCTTCCACGGCTGGTAGTAGCTGGTTTATTAAATTGGAGTATGTGTTTTCGGTAAGTGAACAATGATACTACTTCCCACTACAATTAGTTATACAATATTCTGCCATGTTTTTATCTTCAAACGAAAGGCCTTCAAAATCTTTTACCTTTTTTAAAATGGGAGTGCTTAAATTGCATTTTCCTTGTTTAAAATAAGCAACTCCTAAGTTCCATTCTATGTTTGGGTTATTGGGGTTCATTTCGTTCGAAACCTCTAAATGATAAACAAATTGTGGCAAATATTTTAATGCGTTACTTACTTCTACCAAGCCTTTATAACATTCACCGGCATATAAATGTGCGTTTAAACTATTGTTGTCTATTTCGCAACATTTTTCAAAATGCTTGGCAGCAGTTACAAAATTCCCTTTGTTTAACTCAATAGATCCCAACGAAAAGTAGGCTTCAAAATAATTTTCGTTTTCTTTAACTGCTTTATTTAAAAACAAAGTAGCACTGTCGTTATAATAAGTTCTATTGCTTGTATCAGCTATTGCCATGTTAAAATAGTACTGCCCTTTTATATAGTTTATGGCTGAATTGGATGCGGAATTTGAAACTAACTGCTTGGCTTGTTTATAATCGCCAATACTTAAATAAAATAAAGCTGCATTTGTATTTTGATCTTCATTATCGTTTTTAGTTGGTTTATAAAATGGATTAAAAACATAATTAATAATTAAGCTGAAAATACTTGGTTTATAATTATTAAAATTGGCAATTGATAGTGGTGTTTTCCTATTGTTTTTTTGCTTTACAAATACCGAAACCAATGGATCAAAATAACTTAAGGTGTAGTTACTATCGTTATACAAACCAATTTGCAACCGTTTAAATTGGTTGTTTAAAACCACTGCTGCCTTAAAATTGTACTTTTCATCAAATATTTTATAGCTTTCATAGTTGGCATAAGCTTCGGCATTTTTTTGAAAAAAAGTATCAGGAAATACATCTAAATCGCGTAAATCGATAAAGGTTTTAAAATTGGGACTTAAGGAATAAAGTAAATAGGAAGACGATAAATAGTCGGAAAAAACTGTTTTTGAATCAAAGTTGTTTTCTTTTAAATAATTAGCTGCCCCAATTGGATTTTGCGTTGCTGAAAATTGCAAACCGTAAGTGTGCGAAAATTTATTTATTTCATAAAATTTATTTGAAACAATTGCAATATAAAAAACCAATCCTATAAAAACAGTAAACAACGAAACATAAAAAGTGGGAAGAAAAAACTTGGTTTTTTTACCTATAAACACAAAGAATTTTAACATACCATTTACCACAAAAGGCAGTAAAACAATGTTTAAAAATATTAAATTTCTAAAGGCAGAACTAGCTAAAAATATAAACGCTAAAATTAATAGAATATTTGCCAAACCAAATTGATTAATAAGGTGTTTTAGTTTTTTTTCTTTGCTTTTTTCAAGTAGTGTAGAAATTATATTTAACAATGAAATTATTAAAAATATAAGCGTAAAATAAGTGCTTGTTTGCCAGTATTCGTGGGTGGTGTAATTCGATAGTTCTGTAGTGTACTTGTTGGTGCTTAATTGGCTAAAAATTTCAAAAGGCCTACTCAGCATTTCAAATCCATAAGGATTTATAACTATGGCAGTAATACTTAACAAAAATGCCAATGAAATATTCAAAGGTTTTTTGTTGCTTTTATCTATAAAATATTCAACCCAAGCAGCAAAAACAAAAATGCCAACTATTACTATTCCTGTTCCAAAAGCCTCGTGCATATTGGTCCAAACAAGTTGTAAAACTGGGAGTATATAAATTAATTTCTTTTGGTTTTTAAATAAATTTAAAAGGTAAATAAATGCCAATGTAAATAAATGCGAAAACATTTCGGGCCTACCAATAATACGATTGCTGGAAGCAGCTAAAAACACAAAACAACAAAGTAAAATTATATTTATAACCCATTGTTTATTTAAATAATCAGCGTTTTTTAAGTTGATTAATTTTAACATTAAATAAACCAAACATCCAGTAACTAAAGCCTGAATTACATAAATAAATTCAACACCAAATGCTTTGGCCCAAAGGGAAATTAAAACTTCAAATCCCCATTTAATATTAATCCATTTAGTGCCAAAATAAGTGAACGAAAACACATCGGTAGTAGGAATACTTTTGTTTTGTAAAATCCAATCGCCTGTAGCTAATTGCCACCATAAATCTGGTTCTTTAATGGCTTTTAAACTTAAAACTATTGCAACTAAAAAAAGTAATATTTTTGAAATAAATTGAATATTTTTATTCCATTTATTTTCCGAAAAAGTACCGTTAGATTCGGCTGGGTTTATATTTTTTGCTGTTTTTTTATTCAAACCAATTCTTCAATTATTTTATTACTACATCGGTTATTAATTGTTGATTGGCTTCTAAATTTACCAATGCCATAATTTTTCCTCGTTGATATAAAAGCTCATTTCTCAAAGCATTTGATTCAATTTTTAAATACAAAATAGTTCCTCTAAACTTTATTTCAACAGTGTTTTTTGCAATTAAAGCACCTACTATTTTTTCCCAATTGTTTATTATATTTAGTTCGGCCAGTTTATTGTCTAAATGTTGGTCGTGTAAAAAATCAGAAATTGCATTTTTTAACGTGTGTTCGTGCGATTTTTTTGGAATCATTTTATAATTGAATATTGAACAATAATAAATAAATTTTATTAAAAATTAGGGTAAAAAATTCCATTTTTAACCTAAAAAATTGTAATTAAATAGGAAAAGAAGGTAAACTATTAATACATTTTTTTAAAATAAAAGTTTAATACCCCATTTATATTTCGCAAATTTGCACTTGAAACATTTTACTTTGAGATTTTTATATATTTTTAATAGGCAGTTATTTATTTTTTTAATTTGTATCGTTTTTTTAAACAACACTTTTGGGCAAACCATTAATTGGAAAAAGCAAAACAATTGGGTTGACAGTGTTTTTAAAACATTAAGTCCTGACCAGCAAATAGCTCAGCTAATGATTATAGCTGCATTTAACAATAAAGACAAAACACATGTTCAAGATGTAGAGTGTCATATTACAGATTTAGGTGTTGGTGGTCTAATTTTTTTTAAAGGAAATCCAACACAGCAAGCAATTCTTACCAATAGGTATCAAAAACTTTCAAAAGTTCCTCTCTTAATTGGAATAGATGGAGAATGGGGTTTAAGCATGCGATTGGATAGTACTCCAGTTTTTCCTCGTCAAATGGTATTTGGCGGTGCCAATAACATAGAACTTACTAAACAATTTGGAGTTTTGGTAGGTAAACAATGCAAACGCATTGGCATTAACTTTAACTTTGCTCCCGATGTAGATGTAAACAGTAACATGCTCAATCCTGTTATAAACGATAGGAGTTTTGGCGAAAACAAATACATAGTTGCCAAAAATGGAATTGCTTATATGCAAGGAATGCAAAGCGAAAATATTTTAGCGTCTGCCAAACATTTTCCTGGACATGGTGATACCGAAAACGACTCGCATTTTGGTTTGCCCGTAATTAAAGCCAGCAGAAAAAGGTTAGACAGTTTAGAGTTATATCCTTTTAAGCAACTAATTGATTATGGAGTTACTTCAATTATGTCAGCCCATTTATCTATTCCAGCGTTAGATTCAACTCCAAATTTAGCATCTTCTATTTCGCCAGAAATAATTACCAAATTATTGAGAAATGAAATGGAGTTTGATGGCTTAATTATTACTGATGCTTTGAATATGAAAGGAGTAAGTAGTTTTTATGCGCAAGGAGAAGTAGCTGCAAAAGCGTTTGCTGCCGGGAACGACTTATTGCTTTTTGTGGAAGATGTACCTTTAAGTATTGCGTTTATTAAAGATTATATAAAAAAAGGAATAATTACTTGGGCGCAAGTTGAAAAGAGTTGTAAAAAAATACTTTTAGCTAAATATTGGTGTGGGCTTAATAAATACAAACCAGTTGAATTAATGAATTTAACTAAAGATTTAAATTCGAGTGAAAGCGATTTTTTAATTAATCAGGTAATTAAAAAAGGAGTAGTTGTAGCAAGAAATCACGATAAGATTATTCCTATTCAAAATCCAGAACAATATAAAATTGCTTGCTTAAACGTTGGAAATAATCAGTTAAGCGAGTTTCAAATTCAGTTAAATAACTTCCTAAAAGCCGATTATTTTGCAATAGATAAAAACGATTTCAAGGAGGTTTTCGATAGTATGTTATGCATTACTGATTATTATAATTTACTCATTATAAGTTTGCACAATACCAGCCGCTATGTAAGTAAAAACTTGGGATTAACTCAGGTAGAAATAAATTTTGTAAATGAATTAGCCAAAAGAAATAAATGTATTTTAGTAAATAATGGAAATCCATACATTCTTCAATATTTTAACAATTTTAAAAACATCATTGTTTCTTACGAAGACTTACCTCAATACAATCAAATAGCAGCACAAATTATTAGTGGCGCAATAGAAGCTAAAGGAAAAATGCCAGTTTCTATTCCTAATTTATTTCCATTAGGAAGTGGAGTTGAAACCTATATAATTCCTAAGTTTGAAACTGTTTATCCTAAAGAAGTAAAAGTGAATGAAAAAACACTTTTAAAAATTGATAGCATTATTAATGATGCAATTGCTCAAAAAGCAATGCCCGGCTGCCAAGTTTTTGTAGCAAAATCGGGCAAAGTAATATATAATAAATCATTCGGTTTTCACCAATACGACAGTTTGCAACCCGTAAAAAATTATCATTTATACGACATAGCGTCTGTTACTAAAATACTAAGTTCCACACTGGCTGTAATGAAGCTTTACGAAGAAAAAAAAATAAACTTAGATGATAAAATAGGATTGTATTTACCTTGGCTAAAAGGAAGTAATAAGGAAAAAATAAAAATTTACGAATTACTAGCTCATCAATCTGGTTTAATACCTTACATACCTTTTTACAAAAGTACATTATTAGCAAATGGAATGTTAAATCCTATTATATATAGCGATAGTTTTAGCACCGATTTTAATTTAAAAATAGCTGATAATTTATATATAAATAAAAATTATGAAAAAGTAATTTGGAAAACAATTGTCGATAGTGAATTGAAAAAAGAGGGCGAATACATTTATAGCGATTTAGGTTTTATAATGCTAAGAAAAATTGTGGAAACCATTACTAACAAAGATTTTGAAAGCTATTTACAAGAAAGTTTTTACAAGCCTTTAAATTTGGCTACTATGGTATTTAATCCTAATAAATTATTTAATCCCGATTGGATTATTCCAACTGAAAATGATTCTATTTTTAGAAAACAATTGGTAAAAGGATATGTGCACGACCCAACTGCCGCTATGTTTGGCGGTATAAGTGGACATGCAGGATTATTTGCAACGGCTAACGATGTGGGAATAATTATGCAAATGTTATTAAATAGGGGTTTTTATGGAAATAACCGAGTTTTAAAAGCAAGCACAATTGATTTATTTACTAAAAAATACAGTAAAAAAAGTAGGAGGGGTTTGGGTTTTGATAAACCGGAAACCGATTTAACCAAAGATAGTCCATGCAGTAAATTTTGCAGTCCACTAACTTTCGGTCATCAAGGGTTTACTGGCACTTGCACTTGGGTTGATCCTGAATACGATTTAGTTTATGTTTTTTTAAGTAATAGAATAAATCCAAGTGCCGATAACAAAAAATTTGGCGAATTAAGTGTTCGTTCAAAAATACATGATGTAATTTACGAAGCGTTAAAATAGACCTCTTTCATCATTCATTAATTTATTACAAAGTTTTGTTTATTAGTTATTGCGCACACAGTGAAGAAATATAAAACAAAACAAAACTTACAATGAGATTGCTTCGCTGTGTTAGCACTGACGTTAAGAATTAGTAAAGAGGTTTAATAAAAAAAGTCGAACCAACAAGTGAATCGACTTTTTTCAATTTTAAAAAAACTTCAATTTTATGGCAATACTACTTTGCTAATAATATGAACCACACCATTTACTGTTTGAATATCTGCAGTGGAAATAGTTATATCGTTTACTGAACCTCCATTAAATTTAACACCACTTTTAGTGTCAAAAGTTAGTTTAGTAGATGGAAATAAAGTTGTTACTTGTTGTCCATCTTTTATGCTTGACGACCTTACTTGAGCATCTAGAACATGGGAGGTAAGTATAGGTAATAATTGTTCTTTCGTATAATTTTCTAAATTAAAATTAATTGCATTAAAAGCTTCATTAGTTGGAGCAAATAATGTATAAGGCCCTACTTCATAAAGCGTTTCAACCAATTCTGCTTTTTCTAAAGCACTTTTTAATATTGATAAAGAAGGATTGATAAAAGGAACATCGGCAATAGAAGGAGATACCAATAAAACATCAATTACATGAATTATTCCGTTTGTTGCTTCAATATTGGCAGCAACTACATTAGCTTCATTGTTTATTTTTATTGGGTTGGTTGTGGTTCTAAGTGAAACACCATTACCTTCAACTACATGTAAAGTGGGAACATAAGTATTTGTTACATCTGTCGATTTAACTTTACTACCTAAAACATGGAACAACAATTCATTTTTAATGTAAAGTATTTCATCAGGATCTGTAATTGCGTTAATTACATTTTCGTCTATATCTTCATTTCTAAATGCGGTATTGTTAGGAGCAAATACTGTAAAAGTACCAGCATTACTTAAAGTTTCTTTTAAACCAGCTTTGTTAATTGCTGCAACTAAAATACTAAAAGAAGTATCTGCTTTTGCAATTTCATAAATACTTTTTAAAGTAGGGCTTGTTACATTGGTTTTAGTTTCTTCCTTAGTACATGAAGTTAAAATTAATGTTGACATTAAAATGCCAATTGTTAGTGTTTTTAATTTTTTAGTTATCATAAATAATTTTTTTGTTTACGACCAATACAAGGTATTAAATTATTTTTGGTTTTACTAATTATTTTTGATGACAAAAAACTTACATAAGCCCAGTAAATAATAGGGTTTAGGCTATATTTACAATGACAATTATTAGTTTAAAAAATTTAAAAAAATTTATGTTAATGTTTGCGTAATTAAATATTCTTATTATGACAAACAAAACAATCTTTTTCGTATTCATTTCTATGATTTTAAGTTCATGTGCCACAGTTCTACAAGATGAAGTGGGTGTAAAAAGAACACTAGGTAACATAAGCAACAAAGTTTATTATCCTGGTCCTGTAGTTTTCAATCCATTTTTTTCTAAAATTATTAAAATGCCAGTACGTACAGTTAATTTGGCAATAAACGCAGCCCTTCCAAGTAAAGAAGGATTAACTATTCAATCTGAAATTTCGATTTTATATAGAATTAAAACTGCCGAATTGCCCAATATTTTAAAGAATACTGGGCTTGATTTTCAGGAAGTAGTAATTCTTCCAGTATTTCGTTCAGCAGCAGCCGATATTTGTTCAAAATATGAAGCCAAAGACATGCATAGCAACAAAAGGAGTTTAATTGAAAAAGAAATTAGAGATAGAATGATGGAAGTTGCCGAACCAAAAGGTTTTATAATAGAATCGGTATTGATGAAAAATATAAGCTTACCTCCAGGCTTAGCCAGAACTATTGAAGAAAAAATGCAATCGGAACAGGAAGCGCAAAGAATGGAGTTTTTAAAAGACAGAGAAAAAAGAGAAGCTGAAAGAAAAGTATTGCAAGCAGAAGGAGAAAAACAAAGTAGAATTATTGCTGCTGAAGCACAAAAAAGAATTTTAGAAATAGAAGCGGAAGGCAGAGCCAATGCTTTAAAAATAGAAGCAGAGGCACAAATGAAAGCAAACGAAATGTTAAATAAAAGCTTAACGCCTCAAATATTAAAAGCAAAACAAATTGAAGCTTTTAAAAACTTATCAAATTCTAATAATACTAAAATTATTATAACTGATGGTAAAACACCTTTAATTGGGATTCCCGAAAACTAATACCAAACTGCAAAAAAATCTCATGTAATATTTGTCTGTTAACTTAAAAATTCGTTTTATATTTGAAAATTAAATACATTAAAATATGAAACTAGTAACATTTGTTCACAACAAAACTTCTCAATTGGGAATTATACACGATGGTAAAATTTGGGCTTTAAAAGATTTAGATGCTTCATTTCCTGATAAAATGCGTAAGTTTTTATTTGCAGGAGAAACGGTAATGGAAAAAGCCAAAAAATGGGATGAGCAAATAAAATTAGGAAAAGTTGCTAAGCCATTTGTTTTAGAAACAGATGTAATGTTAGAAGCACCTGTTCCTAATCCAACTTCGTGTAGAGATGGATATGCTTTTAGACAACACGTGGCTGCTGCTCGCAGAAACCGTGGTGTGCCTATGATTGAAGAGTTTGACCAATACCCAATATTTTATTTTACTAACCACAATGCCATTCAAGGACCTGGAGTGATTGATTGTATGCCCGATCATTTTCAGAAACTTGATTTTGAATTAGAAGCGGCCATTGTAGTTGGGAAAAAAGGAAGAAACATTAAAGCCAGTGAAGCAGATGAATATATTGCAGGCTTTATGATTATGAACGACATGAGCGCAAGAACTTTGCAAATGGAGGAAATGTTATTGAATTTAGGTCCTGCAAAAGGCAAAGATTTTTCAACTGTTATAGGTCCTTATTTTGTAACACCTGACGAATTAGAACAATTTAAAGTGCCAGCAAAGGTTAACCATGTTGGTAATGCTTATAATTTAAATATGAAATGTTGGGTAAATGGAATTTTAGTAAGTGAGGGAAATGTAGCTGATATGGATTGGACTTTTGCCGAAATATTGGAACGCTGTGCATATGGAGTTGATATTTTACCAGGTGATGTAATAGGAAGTGGAACTGTAGGAACAGGTTGCTTTTTAGAATTAAACGGAACAGGTTTATTAAACGATAAAAACTTTAAACCACAATGGTTAAAAGATGGCGATGTGGTAGATATGGAAATAACGGGTTTAGGTAAATTAAGCAATACCATAAAAAAAGTAAATACCGACTTTTCTATTTTAGCTTTAAAGAAAATGCCTTTATCAGCTCAATAATTTTACACCATTTTTTTACATCAATAATTTTAACAAAATACTTTATATTTTAATTATTTAAACAAAGCATGAAAAAATCAATACTATTTTTGTTGTTTACAGTTGTTTCATTTACAGTTTTTTCACAATCTGTTGGCGATACCATAAAAGTTAAAACATTTAGTTATGGAAGCAATACAAGAGATACTTTAATTACATTTCCTACTAATAATTTATCGTACGAAAAAATTATAATGAAATACAATATGCGCTGCAAAAACGCTTTGGTTTCAAACAGTACAAACCGCAACCAAGGCTGTGGCGAGTGGGATTATAGCTGCAATACTTACATTGTTGATTCAAGTAAAATTGAAGCAGTTTCAACAACTCAACCTAACTTTATTATTAAAAATTTTACAGGAAATAAATTTAAATATACTTCTAAAAAACCTTACGATTATTTACAATTTACTCAACAAAAAACAGTTATTGATAGTATTGTTTCTGAAAATATTTTTGCGTTGCAAAATGGAAACGATACCCTAAATAATTTTATTAATGCAAACGAAAATTCTGGTAAATCGCAAGTTATTTACAGGGCATCCGAATTAATTTCGGCAGGTTTAACAGCAGGAAATATCAATGGTTTTACTTTAAATGTTTTAAATAATGGAGGAACAGCCAATTTTTTAAAAATTAAAATCAAAGGAGTTTCAAATTTATTTTTAACTTCTTCAAATGTTGTATTAAATGGTTTTACTGAAGTTTTTAATCAAAGTTACAATTTTGTAAATGGCGAAAATACTATTCATTTTAAAACACCTTTTGTTTGGGATGGAATTCAGAACTTAATAGTTGAAGTTTCATTTACAAATACTATTACCCAAAATCAAATTGCTTTTGCTGCTAATTCCGACACACTAACGGTAGGTTTATATGCAAACAATAATTATGCGTTAGATTTAATGAATAGCGGATTTATAAAATTAGACACTACCAGCTTTTTTCAGATAAATAAAGAGCTAACCATTTCGTTTTGGGCTTATGGAAATGCAAATTCTATGCCTACTACAACTACTATTCTGTATGGTTTTCCTTCCAATTCAAACGATAGACAGTTAAACATACATTTGCCACATGGCAATACCAATATATATTTTGATTGTGGTTTTGCAGGAGGGGGTTATGATAGAATAAATAAAGTAGCAACTGCGCAAGAGCAAGGAGGCCAATGGAACCATTGGACTTTTACTAAAAATGCCAATACTGGTACAATGAAAATTTTCTTAAATGGTGTTATTTGGCATTCAGGAACAGGATTAACCAAAGGCATTACATTATTGAATTTGTTGTTAGGAAAAAACCAAAATAAAGACGCCAATTACAAAGGTAAAATTAACGAGTTGGCTATTTACAAAAAAGAATTACCCGATTCAATTATTTTGGGTTGGTTAAAAAAACCTATTACTTCCTCACATCCTTTTTATTCAAGCTTGCTAAGCTATTATCCGTTCAACGAAGCAATAGGGCAATTAGTAAAAAACAATGTATCGAATGTGATTTTAAATGGCGAAAATTTAACTTGGACATTTGATAGAGGTGAGCAACTAAATAGAACATTTTTTGAAATCAATAAAAGACCAAACATTAAATTTATAAAAGCAAATTATTTATTTTCTAATCAAAATGTTATTGTTAAAGATTCAGTTGCTAGAAACACTGCAATGATTGAGAAGTACAGCATTATTTCTAAAGAAGGTGTTAGTCCATTAACTGACGATATAATAAACTTAGATACTACATTTATAAATTATTATTCAGCTGAAAACAGCACTATAATTAACGGGGATAGTGGAAATATTATTTCATCAACTCCCGTAACTTCTGAAGGTGAGTTTAGCATTAGCAATTTAAATTACAAAAAAAGGTATCCTTTTTATAATGAAATAATGTCGTTTGTAACTCCTTATGGCATTGGTTTAGACTTTGGAGTAAATGGGAAAACATGGTATTTTGATGTAAGCGACTTTGAACCATTACTTAAAAACAATAAAAGAATTGTAATGTCTCTTGGTGGTCAAAACCAAGAACAAATGGATGTAGAGTTTTGGTTTATAGTAGGAACTCCAGTAAGAAAAGTATTGGAATTTAATCAACTTTGGCAAGGCACAAATAGAACAGGATCTCCATCTATTGGCAGTATAAATAACGAGTCTGTTTATTCTGAAATTTCTGTTCCAACTTTAAGTACAGGAAAAGCATTCAAAATTCGCTCTACCATTACTGGCCATGGGTCTGAAGGCGAATTTGAATCAAATGGCGGTCCAATTGATCATTCGATAAATATAAATGGCGGAAGCACAGAGTTTAATTGGAGTATCTATCAAAAATGTGCTTCCAATCCAGTTTTTCCTCAAGGAGGAACTTGGGTTTACGATAGACAAGGATGGTGCCCAGGTGAAAGATCGTTATTAAAAGAAAACAACATTACATCACTAGTAACTCCAGGAATTCCAATTACTGTTGATTATAATACATCAATTCCAAACAACACTTCGGGCGATTATAGGTACCATATTGCACATCAATTAGTAACTTACGATGTTCCAAGCTTTAACCTAGATGCTAGAATTTTAGAGGTAGTAGAACCCAGCGATAAAATAATAAATGCAAAATTTAATCCTGCTTGCAGCCAACCAAAAATTATTGTTCAAAACTCAGGAAAAAACGCGATAACCAGTTTGTTAATTCATTATTGGATAAATAACACAACAGTAAAACAAATTTATACTTGGACAGGTAACTTGGGTTTTTTAGATACTGCAACCATTACCCTTCCAACTTATTGGTTATGGTATAATGGCATTACAGAAAGTAATAATAAATTTTATGCTGAAATAAAAAGTGTTAACAATACAACCGATGAATATGCATTTAACAACAAATACGAATCGGCATTTAATAAGCCTGATGTAGTTACTGGTAAATTTACCATAGATGTTAAAACCAATAATAACCCTTCAGAAAACAATTACCAATTATACGATTCAGATGGAAAATTAATTGATAGCAAATCGTTTGATAAAGCAAACACTTTATTTAGTAATACTTATAACCTAAGTGGATATTATAAATTGGTTGTAAACGACTTAGGAGAAAACGGCATAAATTGGTGGGCAAATCCAAACCAAGGAACAGGATTTGTGAGAATTAAAAATGAAGCAGGTTTTGTAATTAAAACTTTACAACCCGATTTTGGTAAATTTATTGAATATGGTTTTACTACCAATTGGAAAATAAACAACGAAGAAATAGAAACAGAAAGTACAATTGGTGTATACCCTAATCCAGCTAGCAGTTCTTTTTTTATTGAAGGCATAAATATTAACAAAGCTACTATTAAAGTAATTGATATATTAGGACATGAAATTAGTTTAAGTAAAAATGCCATTGATGCCAATAAAATAGAGTTAAACAGTACGGTTTTAAAGCCGGGTGTTTACTTTATATCTATTATTAAAAACGGTAACCAAACAGTTAAGCAATTAGTAATTCATTAAAAGAAAGAGGTAGTTTAACTATTATTAAATAGTATTGATATAAAAAAAAGAGGCTGTCCTTTTCGGGAACAGCCTCTTTGTTTTATTAAAATTGTTCTTTCTATTTTACTGAATCCATGTGGCAAATTAAATCTACTACTTTGTTTGAATAACCCCATTCGTTGTCGTACCAACCAATTACTTTTACAAAGTTATCATTTAATGAAATACCAGCTTTAGCGTCAAAAATAGAAGTGCGCGCATCACCTAAGAAATCTGTGCTTACTACTTCATCTTCTGTATAACCTAAAATACCTTTCATTTCTCCTTCCGAAGCAGCTTTCATTGCAGCTTTAATAGTTTCGTAACTTGCACCATTTATTAATCTACAAGTTAAATCTACTACTGAAACATCTGGTGTAGGAACACGTAAACTCATTCCAGTTAATTTTCCTTTTAAAGCGGGAATAACTAAACCAACTGCTTTAGCCGCACCGGTGCTACTAGGAATAATATTTTGGTAACCACCACGGCCACCTCTCCAATCTTTAGCACTTGGTCCATCTACAGTTTTTTGAGTAGCAGTTACTGCATGAACGGTAGTCATTAATCCTTCTAAAATTCCAAAATTATCGTTCAAAACTTTTGCTATTGGAGCCAAACAATTGGTTGTGCAACTTGCGTTCGAAACAATATTCATTTCTTTTGTATAACTTTTATGGTTCACACCCATTACAAAAGTAGGTGTATCATCTTTGGCAGGAGCGCTCATTATTACTTTTTTAGCACCCGCTTTTATATGTGCCGAAGCGTTTGATTGCTCTAAAAACAAACCAGTTGATTCAACAATATATTCAGCACCAATTTCATCCCATTTTAAGTTTGCAGGATCGCGCTCAGCAGTTACTCTAATTTTTTTTCCGTTAACTACTAATTGGCCACCTTCTACATCAATTGTACCTTTAAAAATACCATGGGTTGAATCGTATTTTAACATATAAGCCATGTAATCAACGTCTATTAAATCGTTAATTCCTACAATTTGAACATTGGGGTTGTGCATTGCTGCTCTAAAAACCAAACGGCCAATTCGGCCAAAACCATTGATACCTACTTTCATTTTTTATTTTTTTATTTTAAAGTGAATAATTTAACGGACACAAAATTAAACTGATTTTAACCAATACCAAACTAAAGCCCAAATAATTAACCCAAATTAATATTAGTTTTTAGTTTTTCAGTATTTTATGGTACAAATGTCAATGGATGTAACGAATCAATCTTTTTTAATTTTAACTCAAGTTATACCAATGTAAAATGTTTGTTAGACCATTTTTTTCTGAGGTAAATACCGATTTGTTAGTTGATAGACCAAATTTATTGGTCTATTACAAATAGCACTTCGTTATTAAAAACTAAGTTCGGGATAAGAATGATGTCATTTCGAATTGAGAATTAGGTCATGTCGAGCGGAGTCGAGACATTGCTAAACGGTTCTCGTCCGAATAGCTATCGGACTCCGCTCGAACTGACTTGATTTGTATAACCGATGTTGTTGCCAACCCTAGCATCAAAAGTAGCTCACTATTATATTAAAAGAACATTCCAGCATGACTTATTCAGATTTTTAATAATCATTAAAAATCACAATTTATAATTATGTTTGTTAAACTATAAGTATTATTGCTTTGAAACAAATTAGTAAGCGAAAACAACCAGTAAAAGTAAATGCACAATTAAGGCATTATTTAATTACACATGGCCGAGGAATTGACATTCCAATTCAATATCCTCACTTAAAAAACTTTAGCGATAGCATAGCACTTTACGATAAAAAAGGAAAAGATACTTTATGGGAAACTTGCCTTTATCCGCAAAGCGACAGAGAGCACATTCATCACGATTTATTAAAAATATATGCGTTATTAAAAACAGGGGGAGATGTTAATATTTTAGAACATTTGGCAGTAGAACGCATTGATTATTGTTTGTATGGAAATTCGATGCCTTTTAGAATACGGATTGTAAATAAACTGAACGATAACTTCGATTATTTTTATGTAAAATATGCCGATGCATCGCGTATTTATGGGTTGGAATTGGAACATTTGCTTTCGCCAAACCGCATAAGCTACTTAGTAAGTGGCGACACTTTAATTGAAGAACACATAGTAGGTGTGCCAGGCGATGATTTTTTGAAACTATATTTTAAAAAAGAAAACTTTAATGCCATTCGCTTAGCTAAAGAGTTTGTAAAGTTTAACGAACGTTGTTTTATTAGGCTTTTGGGCGACATGCACTCGAGTAATTTTGTAATACAAGTTATTCCTGATTTTGAAGAAATTCACTACCGCATTCGTGCAATTGATTTTGACCAACAAAGCCATGAAGGCAGAAAAAATGTATACCTACCTCAATTTTATAAACAAAACAAAGAGTATGTGGAATTGGCCACACAATGTTTAAGTAAAGAAAGTATTTATCAATACCAACGTGAAGAACGTTCCATAATGGTAGCAAGATTAAAAGCTGCAAAATGGCCATTGTTTAATTTATTGCAAGCCATGAAAAGTGATAATATTTCAACAGAAGAAAATATACATTTACTTAAAAACGAATTGGCTATCCACTACAAAAACAACCGATTTTTAAAAGCCAAAAACATGGCTGATATTTTAAAAACCTGCCTTTTTCAGTTGTTTTGAGCAGAAATTTTCAATTTTTCAATTTTTTTTAAATTTTATTAAAATATTGAATAATAAGAAAATAAGAAAAAAAATTGGGTTTTAAAAATATAGCTTATAACCTATATAGGCTATAGGCAGTTGGTTTTAAAAAAGTCGTTCGCTAAATAGCAACTCTAAATAAACAAAAAATTAAATTAAATTATATGAAAAAAATCTACAAATTAAATTACACAAAACCCATACTTTTAGTAACGGTTTTCTTAATGTTTTTACTCAATGTAAAAGCGCAAACTACAAATATTGCCCCTCTTGCAACTGCGTTAGCTAGCACTTGTAATACTGGAGCTTGTGCTACTTTAAACGATTTAAACTTTGGAACTTGCGGAACACAACAAATGTGGATTACCTCAGGTGCTACAAATCCAGGTGCTACAGTTTTTATTCAATTTACTTGGACAAGTCCACAAAGAATTAATAAGATTACTATCAACGCTGGTGAGTCTGGGAACAGATTTTTAGGTGGTGGTACTATTCAAATTTGGGATGGTTCAACTTGGGTTAATCACCAAACTTTTGTTCAAGGTACTTTTGCTTGTAGTTATGATATCAATTTTCCAGCAATAACAACTACTCAGTTGAGAATAATAGATATAGTTGTTACTGGTACTCAAAGTTCAAATGTAAATTTTAGAGAAATTGAAATTTGGACTGCTCCACCAACCGGTTTTAATGATGCAGGGGTTGTATCAATCGATTCGCCATCTGTATTTTCAGCAGGAAACAGAAACGTAAAAGCAACCATTAGAAATTTTGGTGTAAATGCAATCAATACAGTTAATGTAAATTGGTCAGTTAATGGTGTTTTACAAACACCAATTAATTACTCTTCAACATTAGATACCGCAAATGGTGCTGGTCCTAACACTGCACAGGTAACTTTAGGAACAGTAACATTAGCAAGCAATGTATTGTATAATTTTAAAGCATGGACCTCTCAACCCAATAGTGTGGCAGATACTGTAAATGTTAATGACACAGCTATTTCTTCTTTACGTTCTCCTTTAGCTGGTAATTATACCATTGGTGCTACTGGCGATTTTGCTACTCTTACATTGGCTGCTAATACTTTAAATTCTGCTGGAGTAAATGGCCCTGTTAATTTTTCTTTTATTGACAATGAATACAACAGAAATACGGGTGAAGTTTTCCCTATTACCCTTAATAGTTTTGTTGGAATGTCACCTAGTAATCCCATTAGTTTTAGACCTGCTTTAGGTGTAAATCCAAATATATCTGATAGCAATGCATTGGCATTAATAATATTTAATGGCGCTAGGTATGTTAATTTTATTGGAACTAATTTAACCAATTCTACCAATAGAGGAATGGTAATTCAAAATAGGTCTTTAAATACTAGTTCTAATGTATTTATATTACGTAATGAAGCCAGAGGAATAAATATTTCGAATATTAATTTTAGATCAGGAAACCCTAGTAATATTGGAGGCAGTGCACCTGCAATGGTGTTTATTGGGGGTACAACCAATTTATTAGGAATAGGAAACGACAGCAATACCATCAAACACAATACCTTTTCGCCAGTTTATAATGGAACAGTAGGGGCAAGGTATGGAAAAGGAATTGTGGTAAGCGGACAAAGCGCAGTATTACAAAATGACAATATTACCATAGATTCAAATTACTTTTATGGTTACAACCATGTTGCTATTTACATAACTGAAACAAATAGTGGAAATGGGGCTAATTTTAATATTAGAGGAAATAGTATTTTTGATACAGCAACCGCAGTGATATCTACCAATAATATTTATGGAATTTGGTTCAATCCAAGTAATGTGAATTCAATTAACAATAGAATTACTGGAAACTTTTTAGGAGGTAGCAGTCCTTTTAATGGTGGAACAGGACCTGGATTACCAAAACAGTTATTTACTCATACCGGTTTTTGGTACTATTATGGCATATTCTCTAATGCAAGTGTAACAGGTTTAACAACTATAGCCAATAACACCATAAGAAATATGCAGTTTAACACAGGCTCAACAGGATATTTCCAAGGTATTTATTCAGGATCAGGAATGTTAGATATATTAAACAATACCGTTGGTCACCCTTCTGATACAAATAATATGGTATTTAATGGCGGTGGGGGTAATGTGTGTACTGGTTTTTCAGGTATTTATTCATTTTCAACTGGTATTACCAATATTAAAAATAATGTCATTTCTAGTTTTACATCAACAGAATTAAATTCAAACACCATTTTTGGTATTTATTCAGCTGGTAATAACTCAGCTAATATCAATATAGATAGTAATACTGTATCAAGAATGATAACAAGAACTAATAATCCCAATACCACTACTTGTGGAGCATTTATTGGTATATTTTCACAAAACAGTTCACCTAATGTGCAAATAAGAGGGAATATAATTGGTGGTAATAATGCAGCAGATTCAATTAGTTTAATAAGCCCAACTCCAAGTGGCACTAGGGCTATGGGTATTTATGTAACTGGAGGGATAAATACTATTTTGAATAACAGAATTCAACATTTTTATACCAATAGCAATGGAACATTTGGTTTAACTCAAGCCGCATTAGGAGGAATTTATTTACAATCAGCTACCAATGGACAAATCATGAACAATAATTGGATCAGCGATTTTAGAAATTATGGTTTACAAGGAGTATCTGTGTATGGTTTGGCATCAGTAAGTGGAGCAGCAACTATAAATAACAATACGGTTCGCGACTTTTTTATTACATCCAACAATGCAAATACTTTAACCAACGCAAGTATTAACGGAATAGTTTTAAGTACGAGCAATATCCATACGGTAAATAATAATACCATTACCAATTTAATTAATTTACCAACTAGCACTGCAGCAGGTACTCAAATAAATGGAATATTTGCAGGTGTAAATAACCAAGCAACGATATCAGGTAATAATATTAACCGTTTGGTATTTAATGGACCAGGGGCAGGAAGTGTATTTGGAATAAATACTTCAACAAGTGCAGCAAACCAAATTATCAATCAAAACACCATTACCCATTTAATTTCGGCCGATACAACCAATAATAACCAAACTTTGGTTGGTATTTCTTATACGGCATCAAATGTTATAGCAGGAAATATATCAAGCTTAAGCAGAAACAATATACATAGTTTTAACCATGCTTATCCAACAGGATTTTCGCCAACGGGCAGTATTCAATATGGATTACAAATACAAAGTGGAACCGCCACGGTGTCTAATAACTTAATTAGAATTGGAAGAGACAGTTTAGGCGTTTTACTACAAAAGGCAGGCAATTACCGTGGTATATTAGTACAAAGTACACAAGGACAGTTGCGTGTTTATCATAACAATGTATTAACAGATGTAAATCCTAACTATGGAGGAATTAATACTGCTGCATTAGAAATTACAGGAACACCCAATGCCTCAATATTTGCATTTACCGATGTAAGAAACAATATATTAGTAAACAATGCTACGAATAGTGGAACAGCCTCAGGCAATCATTATAATGTAATGTACCCAACATCAATGTTCCAATTATTAAATGGCGTAAATGTATATACCATTAGGGCAGATTTCAATTTATATCACAATGCTTTAAGTGGAAATTCATTTGTAGGAAGGTTTAATTTTACTAACTATACTGATTTAAATTCATTGAGAAGAGCAGCACCAATTAACAATTTATTTATACAAGAAAGTTCATCAGGATTTATCAATCCAAACTTTGTAGATGGAACAGGAGCAGCTACAAGTGTAGATTTAAGATTACAAACCAGTAATCCAGCAGAAGGAATGGGCGATACAACGATTGCAGCCTTTGTACTTGACGATATCAATGGAAACAACAGAACAGGAAGAGCAGACATAGGAGCACATTCAGGAACATTTACATTAACCACCGATGCAATCAATCCAGCTATTTACTATACTAATTTAAGTAATTCAGGTTCTACCTCAAATAGAACTTTCCAAGCAACTATATACGATGCAGGTTTGATAGGTACAGGTTCTGATATACCAAGGGTTTACTTTAGAAAAAATCAAGGAACTTGGGCTTCAACAGCAGGAACTTTAGCATCAGGTACCACCTCAAATGGTGTTTATGATTTTACAATCGATAATTCATTGGTAGGAGGTATCACTTTGGGCGATTCTATATATTATTATGTAATTGCACAAGATGTTGCGGCAGGAAATATCAATTCAAAAGAGCCGTATGTAACAGCTACCAATGTAAATACAGTAAGTTCACCACCTGCCGTTGCGGCATCGTATATTTATAACGATCCAATTGCAACCACCGTTTATGTAGGAACAGGAAGTGGTTCACCAGCATATCCAAGTTTAACAGGAACAGGCGGGTTATTTGCTGCCATTAACAACAGTACATTAACGGGCAATACAGAAGTATTGATACAAGGCAGTACCACAGAAAATGGATTGAATCAATTAAACAAATGGTTAGAAAGTGGAGCAGGAAACTATACCTTAACCATCAGACCTGCACCAGGAGCAGGTCAGGTATTGGTATCAGGAACCAGTACTACTACATTAGGATTAATTCGTTTGGCAGGTACCGACCGTGTAAACATATTGGGCTGGTCACCAAGTGGCACCAGTGCAGATACGAATTTAATAATACGTTGTACCACCACAGGTACTCCTGCCATTGCATTTATTAATGGAGGATCGAACGATACAGTAAGAAATGTAATTTTAGAAAGTAGAAATACCCTAACAGCTGGAGTAAATGCAGGAACCATTAATTTAAGTCCAACCACTACCACACGTGGTTTAAGTAATTTGTCATTCATTAATAACTATATAAGAACAGACTTAACCAGTACGCTATTCCCAGCAGTGGGTATATATGGACAAGGAACTACACCTAGGTTAAATACCAATATAGCCATTACAGGGAATCATTTTATCAACTTTACTTCAAATGGAGTACAATTAACAACAGGTTCGGGCGATGGTAATGTAATAACAGGCAATCATTTTTATTATAATTATGGTCCAATCTTTACCTCAACAGCTACCTTAAACCCTATTTTAATCAATGCAAGTACTACCACCAATGACAATGTGATTGCTAATAATTGGATAGGAGGATCTGCTCCATTTGCAGCAGGAACTCCTTGGACAATGAATGGTGCTTTATCGTTTACAGGAATTAACTTAAATACAGGTTTAACTACAGGAACTACGGTAAATAGAAATGTTATTCAAAACATTACCTTTAGCAGTACCACCAATACCAATGTAATGACAGGTATATTAGTTGCTGGTACAGCATCTATTTATAATATTACCAATAACAGAATAGGTAGTTTAACCCAAAGTAATGGAATATTTTCAGTAGCCAACCAAAGAGTAACGGGTATACAATCAACGGCAACCGGAAATGTTATAATAACAGGCGATACCGTTTCTAATATATTTGTATTAAATACCGGAACAATTGCAGGTATTTGGGGTATCAATGTGTTATCAGGAGCTTCAAATACTACTAATATTTCGAATAATTTTGTTAATACTTTGATTACTAGTGCAGGAAATTCAGGAACTATTACAGCAGCTGCAGTAGTTGGAATTATGTTGCAATCAACTAGTTTAAGCCAAACAATTGCTAATAATACTGTGAGAACTTTAGTAAACCAAACTGCTGCAACGCACAGCATGTATGGAATATTAGTAAGTAGTGGATCAAACGTAATCAACAACAATACAGTTTATGGATTAAACTCAAGATCAACTTATACTGGAACTACCACCATTATGGCACTTTCTGGAATACATTGTTTTGCTTCGGTAACAGGTGCTCAAACCATTACCAATAATACAGTTGATAGCGTTTGGTTATGGACGGCCACTCCAACTACTACACAAACTTCAGGTATTTCGGTATTTAATACCTTTGGACAATTGACATTAACTGATAATACAGTTAAAAATATCAATTCAAATACCAGTTCAGTAAACACACAAACCTTAGCAGGTTTATCAGGTATTTTAATTAGTTGTCCTAGCGCAATAAACAACAATATTTCAAGAAACAATGTAAGTGTAATTAACCACAATCATACCACAGGTGGAGTTCATGTAATAGGTATGTTGGTGAGCACAAGTGCAAGTTTAGTTGGAAATAATTCGAATATTACTCGTAACTTTATTCATAGTATGAGAAGTAACTCTACTGCTTCTCCTATTTTAACAGGTTTAACCAATATCAATGGATTCGCAACCTACGCCAATAATATGGTAAGAATGGGAATAGATTCAGGAGCGAATGTATATACCAATGCCAATACCCAAAGAGGAATTTGGCACCAAACAAGTACACAAAGCAATTATTATCACAATAGTGTTTTAGTAGCAGGAAACCCAGCTACGGGATCATTAAATACTTCGGCATTTGAAGTTTCACCATTCCAAATCACTGCAGGTCAAACGTTGAATTTAAGAAACAATATATTTAGCAATATAGCAAGCAATTCAGGAACTGCTTCAGGTTTCCATTTTGGTGTACGATTCCAAGATTCATTAAGAATAAATAGCGATTACAATATATTTAATACTCCAGGAACCAATGGTTTTGTAGGTGGTATGATTGCTACTAATTCGCGTTATGCATTATTGGGAGGCGATAGCAATAGCTGGAAATCGAGAGTTAGATTAGATATTACATCTGCTCAAATTAATCCTAATTATGACCTTGCTTCATTGAGTGTAGCAGATGTAGCAACATTGGCATTGAATGCTAATAATCCGGCAGAAAAGAGTGGTGATGCAAGTATTACAGTTATTACTGATGATTTCTTTGGAAATGTAAGGTCGAATAATACACCATCTGACATAGGTGCGCATGCAGGTAATTTTTCTCAAACACCAGATGCTTTCCCACCTACAATATCATTTACACCATTTACTAATGCAGGTTCTATTTCTGGAACAAGAACATTAGTAGGAGTTACATTTACTGACAACAATGGAATTGTTAATTCAGGTATTAACAGACCAAGAATTTATTATACAAAAGACAGAATTACTTGGTATAGCAACGGTGCTATTAACATGAGTGGTACAGCAACAAATGCAACAGCTGATTTTGTTATTGATTATTTCCAATTTAGTCCAGCTTTAACTATAAATGATAGTATTATATATTTTGTGGTAGCTCAAGACAATGCAGGTAATGTTCAATCATCGGCTCCATTAGCAGTTGGAACAAGTGTAAATAATATTACTCAATATCCTTTAGTTTCAAACCAATATAAGTTTTTACCAGTTATACCTGCCAATACAGTTTTAAGTGTTGGTATTGGTCAGCCTTATACATCGTTATCGGGAGTAGGTGGATTATTTGAATTTTTAAATTCAAGAACTTTAGGTGGAAATATTTCAGCAGAAATTACTTCCAATTTAACAGAACCAGGAACAATAGCATTGAATCAAATGGCAGAAGATGGAGTAGGAGCTGGAACATTTTCAGTAACCATTCGTCCAAATGCTGGAACAACTTCTCCTCGTTTAATAACTGGATCAGGTGCTAGAATAATTGCTTTAAATGGAGCCAACAGAGTTAAAATAAACGGTATACCAACTGGTGGAACAAACACTCAGCGCATGTTACAAATAAGAAACACCAATACTTCGGGTGTAAATATTTTAGTAAACAGTGCTACAGGTGTATTGGTTAATAATACAATTATTGAAAACGGCAATACTTCTACTGCTAACGCTGGAATTGAATTTAGAGTTGGAACAGGAACATTGGCAACAGTGCCTTGTTCATTCGATACTTTGAACAATAACATAATTACCAATAATACAACCGCGGTATTACCTGCAGGTATTCCTCAAAATGGTATTTATATGATTGGTAATGCAAATGTTTACCATAATAATATTGTTGTATCAAACAATGAAATATCAAACTTCATGGCCAATGGATACTTCATGGCTGGTAACGGAGGTGATGGCTTTAGAGTAACGAACAATCATTTCTATTACAATTTGCCAATTTATACCAACACTTCAGGAATTCATACAGCAATCAATATGTTGTCGGGTTCATTCTCGAGTGGAAACGTAATTTCTGGAAACTTTATTGGTGGTTCAGCAGCCAACGCATCAGGAAATGCATGGGCGGTTAACCAGCCTGTTGGTTTCAATGGAATTTCAACAAGTGTAGGAAATAATGCTAATACTTTGATTCAAAGTAACACGATACAGAATATCAACTATAGTAACCAAACTGGTTTCAATCAATTCATTGCTATTAGAGGCCAAGCAGGAAATACATTAATTGGGGGTTCTACCTTATTAGGAAACCAAATAGGACACCCAACTATCACCAATAGCATTGTGTTTAGACAACAAACTTTACACACAGGTATTTTGTATTTTGGAACTAATTCAATTTCTATAATTGGAAACAGGGTACAAGGTATATTTATAGACGCGCCAGCTTTGTCAGCTCAAATTTATGGTATAGATGTTCAGCAAGGAACGTTGTTAGGTTTAAACAATAACTTAGTTGGAAGTACAACCGTTGCAGGAAGTATTACTAATAATTCTAATTCTCAAACTTATGGAATTATTGTAAGGGTGAGTGCGCAAGCATCTCCAACACTAACAGTGGACGGAAATACAGTTGCCAATTTATTTGCAAGTGGCACACAACCTACTGTTTTAACTTATGGTATTTTCTTAAATGCTTCAGTTAGCGGAAATCCTACTGTTACTAATAATATCATTACCAATTTATCTACTAATAGTACTAATATAACTACTATTGGTGGAGCTGCAGTTGGATTACTTTGTAACGTGGCTGCTGGTTCAGTTCCATTATTCAGAAACAACACCATCAGTGCGATAAGATGTTTGAATACAGGATCTGCAGCAACTATGGCAACAGGTTTGGCATTGTCTACTGGGCAAAATGCCAATATGAGTGGAAATAGAATATTTGATATTACCAATGCTTCTACAAGTACGAGTACTATATCTCCAGTACCTGTTGTAAACGGAATTCAAATAGTAGGAGGAAACATAAATAATACGGTAATAAATAACCAGATTACATTAGGAACTGGACAAACAACTAATACCCAATTCAATGGTATTATTGTTTTCACTTCAAATAGTGGAATCACCATGAATTTGTTTAACAATTCAGTTTTAATTGAAGGAGCAGCGAGTTCAGGCAATCAAAACAGTTATGCATTTGTAAGAGGAAACAATACAGGTACAGAAATGACTACTTGGTTGAACTTACGTAACAATGTTTTTGCAAATAGAAGAACAGGAGGAAGTGGTTCACACTTTGCAATAGCTAACCAAACAGTTTCACCAACTAATAACTTCTGGAATTCAAGCTCAAGTGCTTACAACTTATTGGTATCGGCCAATGCAAATACAATAGGTCAGTGGGGCTTTAGTAACAATACCATTTCACAATGGAGAGCCAATGCCACTTCAGATGAATTGAGTTATGCAATTCAGTCGGGTACTGGCGCAGGACAATTGAACTTAACTAATTTATTTACGAACCCCGCAATTGGTAATTTAGGTATACAAACTAATAATGCAGAGGCATGGTATGTATTTGGTAAAGGTATAGCAGGATCGGCAGTGAACAATTTAAATAGTGATTTTAACAATGCAAGCAGAGGAACTACTTTAGGTTTAGGTTTAACTTTAGGATCAGTTCAAATAAATACTGCACCTAGCATTGCTCCACCGGCAGCTACTGCTTCGGCAGCTCCAGCAGCAAATACTACTACTAATTATGTGTTTGCAAATAGAAATGTTGCAAGTATTGCATGGGGAACCAGTGCTCCTACAAGTGTTAGTTTATTAAATTACACTGGAGTAAATGCAATTGGAACTGCACCAGCAGGAAATAACTTAAACCAATATAACCGTATTGATGTAAGTGGCGGAACAGCACCTTACAACTACAGTGCTACAATAAACTACGATCCTGCTTTATTAGGAAACGTAACAGCAGTAAATAACTTAAAAGTATCGAATAATACTGGTGGAACATTGTTATTACCAACTTATACTACCCAAGTAAACAATTCGGTAAATACTACTTTAAGGACAATTACATCAAACGGATTAACATCGGTTACAAGTGTAGGCGCAATTTATTTAACAGGAACAGAAAATGCTGCTCCACCAACCGTATTGTCATTTACACCAAATGCTAGAGAAATTGGAGGAAATGTAAGCATTAGAGGAAGTTTATTTACTGGTGCATCTGCATTAAGTTTTAATGGAACACCGCAAACAGTTTATACCGTAGTAAATGATACTTTAATAACTACCACAGTTCCAGTTGGAGCAACAAGTGGCACAGTTGCTGTAACCAACGTTTATGGAACAGGAACTAGTACTGCTAACTTTACAGTTATTCCAGTTCCAACTTTAACCGCTTTAAGTAGTTCAATTGGAACAAGAGGAACAAGTGTTACCATTACAGGAACAGGCTTTACTTGGGCAACTCAAGTTCAATTTAACGGGGTAACTGCAGTATTTACAATTGTAAACAATACAACTATTACTACTACCGTTCCATTAACTGCAACTACTGGTTCTGTTACAGTTACTTCACCAGCTGGTGTAGCTCCTAGCTCAGGTGTTTATACAGTAGTGTTAGCACCAACTGTTACTTCGTTTACACCTTCTTCAGGTCCTGCTAGCTCAACAGTTTCAATAAGTGGAACTAATTTCCAATTTGTAACCAATGTAAGATTTAACGGTTTGGATGCTGTTTATACAGTAAACAGTTCAACTTTAATAACAGCAATAGTTCCAAATGCAGCAACTACAGGAGCTATATCTGTAGTAAATGGTTCAGGAACTGGAACAAGTGGAACTAACTTTACAGTGATTCAATTGCCAACAATTACAGGCTTTACGCCAACATCGGGTGGTGTTGGAACAGTGGTTGCAATAACAGGAACTAACTTTACTGGAGCTACTGTTGTTCGATTTAATACTACAAATGCCTCAACTTTTACAGTAGTGAATGCTGGTTTAATAAACGCAACAGTTCCAAGTGGAGCAACTACTGGTATAATTACCGTAATTACTCCTGCTGGAACAGATTTTACAACTAATAACTTTACTGTAATTGGAGATTTAACTGTAAGTACAACACAAACCATTTCTGGTACATATAACAATGTTACTGTAACTGGTACAGGAAATGCAACTTTAGGAGGTGTATTAACTGCATTAGGAACTGTAACAATTCAAACTGGTGGTCAAATAAACTTTGGAACCGATTCAATTAATGGACCTGCAAACTTTGTTTCTCAAACTAGAAGTAAATTGTTTGTTGGTGCTGCTAGTGGAATAACTTCAACTGGAGGTTTTGTTGGAAATATTCAAGTAGGTGGCTTAAGAAATATTAATAGTGGAACAATCATAACTTACAATGGAAATGTTCCTCAGGTTACTGGAAACGGTTTACCAGTTTCTACCGATAGTTTAATTATTAATAATGCTAATGGAGTAGTTTTATCTCAAGCAACTACCATTAACAATAATTTGGCATTAGGTAACGGAAACTTAATTCTAGGCAACGTTAACCTAACAGTAAATGGAACTATTACTGGAGCCAGTTCATTTGGTTATATCGTAACAAATAATACCCCTTCTTTAAGCGGTTCGTTAACTAGGGCAGTAGCTAATAATTCAACGGCTGTAACTTTCCCAGTTGGTACATCATTATCATATACACCAGCTCAAGTTACTTTAACCAATACTTCAACTGCCGATGCTTTTTCAGTAAGGGTATTTAATGGAGTTTTAGCAAATGGAATTTCAGGAGCAGCTATTACAAACAATGTTGTAAATAGAACTTGGTTGATTACTGAAGGAGTGACCGGAGGATCAAATGCAACGGTTAATTTAACTTGGGATGACTCATTACAAACAAGTGGATTTAATAGATTCTTATGTGGTGTAGCACGTCATAATTCATTGAGTTGGATTGCACCTGCTACTTATGGAACTGCAACTGGAACTAATCCATACTCAAGAAGTTTAAGTGGAATTACTTCATTTGTTGGTCCGTTTTCAGTTGGTGACAATAGTGGAACATTACCAGTTGAATTGACTTCATTTACTGCTAAAGCCAATGGAAAAGATGCTATTTTAAGTTGGGTTACCTCTTCTGAAATTAATAACAGCCATTTTGAAGTTGAACGTTCAATGGATGGTAAAACATTTGAATATGCAGGTAAAGTAGTTGGTGCTGGCAATAGCAATAACATGAACAAATACCGTTTCATTGACGAAAACATTGCTGCTACTGTTTCAACTGTTTATTATAGATTAAAACAAGTTGACTTTGATGGAGCAGTTAATTACCACGGAAATGTGCAAGTAAAGTTTGATAAAGAAACTGTTGCTACTTTAAATATGGAAGCTTACCCTAATCCTTTTAATGGAAACTTAAACATAGTTTTAACTGGAGTAAATGCGGGTAAAGTTGATTTAGTGATGATGGATATTCAAGGTAAAATTGTTAAAACAATTACAAATGAAATTTTAAATAGTTCATATTTAATTGAATTAAACGAAACAAGTACTTTAACCGATGGGTTGTATATTATACAAGCTATAGTTAATGGAGAAGTGATTAAATTAAAAGTAGTAAAAACTTCTAATTAATTTAAAATAACTTATGTTTTTTAAAAAGCGAATAAAACTAATTTGGTTTTATTCGCTTTTTTATTTATTTTGTGTAAAATTTTTGTAAAAATGGAACTAGCCAAAAGAATAAAACAAATTAGAAAAGAAAAAGGTTTAACTCAAAACCAGGTAGCTGAAGCTCTTGGTGTTTCACAACCCAGTTTCAGTGATTATGAAACAAAAGCAGGTAATTGCGCATTTTATACTTTACAAAAAATTGCAAAAGTTTTGGATGTGTCAGTTCCATTTTTAGTTGATGTGAAAAATGAAGTTTTCAAGGAAGAAATTAATAAAGAAATTCCAAAAGCTATACCTACAAATATTGAAGAAAAAAGAGACTAAGTTTTGCTCATAGTTTAGTTTTCATACTTACTAGAACAAACCAATAAACGGAGCTTCAACGTCATCCTAATTGCAGAGAAGGAATTTTTCTGGTGTTGTTTGTATTTCCGCTCCATATTAAAATTCTTTCTCGCTTTTGATAGACAGGCAGTTCCTCTGCAAAACAGCTTCCGAATATTTTGTTACACGCTTATAATATATAATTCAAATAAGTCACACATTAAAAAATTTAGTTCATTTAATATTGTTGTTGCATTTTGGTTAAAGCTTTGTAGTTTTCTTTAAATTGCTTCAAACTTATTGATAGAATAACACCATTGGCGTTATGGGCTTTGATGGCTTTGCTCGTTTGCTTATGACCTTCAACGGGTGTTTTAGTTCGACTACCACGCTGTGGTATTCGTTTTGAATAAAGTAAGGTTGCCAATTTTTTTCCTTTTTACATTTCTTCTTTTGCTAAACCTAACAGATTGGTGCCGTCAGGTTTTATTGTAGATATAACAATTGTGACACCGAACAAAAATTACCAATTAGTAACCTATTTTAGTGCAAATA
>JBAXCN010000008.1:0-67523 GCA_037141455.1 Bacteroidota bacterium | reverse complement strand
CAATTTTAACAGTTCAACAATTTTAACAATTCAACAATTTTAACAATTCAACAATTTAAACAATTCAACAATTTAACAATTTTAACAATTCAACAATTTTAACAATTTAACAGTTCAACAATTTAACAGTTCAACAATTTTAACAGTTCAACAATTTAAAAAGTATATCTAAACATTGGAACAGGGAAAAAACCTTGTTGGTATTCTGTAGAAATAGTATTTTTATATCTATTATATCCTTGGCTAAAAATATTTTGATGATTGGTTACATTTTGAAGATCGATAGCAAATTCCATTGAGCTCTTTTTATAATCCATTCTATAACCAACTTTTAAATCTGCTCTAAAATAAGGCTCTTGCTTTTCAGTAAATGCTTTGTTTTCGTTAAAAACTGCATTGCCTTTAAGCTTTGATGTCTCTATATCAATTGGTGTTATATATTTGCCTCCTACTGTTGTAAATTTAATATTTGCATACAATATATTTCCTTTTTTGCCAACTTTAAAATCCTTTCCAGCTAAAAAATTAGCTGCATATTGAGTATTAAAAGCAGTATTGCGCTCTACACCATCACTACCTTTATACTTACTATCAAATACCGAACCTGTTAGTAAAAAATAAAATCCTTTACTAAAATACCTTTCTAAAGTTAATTCAATTCCATAGTTTGTTCCAGTTCCTGTGCTCACCAATTGGTTTTCATCACTAGGGTTAAACGATGCACCAAAGTTTAAAGCTGAAAAGCTTGATGAATAATTATTTATTGGTGCTTTATCTATTAATTGGTAATAGGCTTCTAATTTTACTTTTACTAGTTTAGTAATCATGTTTTCGTATCCTATTACAAAGTGATTTGATCTAATAAAATCTAATTTTTTGTTATTTTCTTCACCAATTTGGTTTCTTACAAATAAATTATAAATAGGCAATGTTTGGTGGTGTAAACCATAACCAAAGTTTAAACTCGATTTTTCATTTAAAGCATATCTTAATCCTGCTCTGGGTTCAATAGCACCTTTTTCATTTACTGATAAATATTGTGCATGTAAACCAATATTTAAAGTTAATCTACTGTTGAAACGGTGTTTTAATTGTGCGTATCCTTGAGTTAAATTTACATTTCCTGTTTGCTTTACTCTTATAGTATCAATTGTACCTTGGTAAAAATAATCTCTGTTACTATAATCAAAATTGGTTATATCGTTGGTTAATCCAAAGTTGAGCGTGTTTTTAGCATTAAACTTATGGGTTAAATTTAAAACTGCCGAGTACTTATTATCTAAAAAACTACCTGCCGCTTGTCTAAATACTTTTTCGTTTGGTAAATTTATGCTATCAGCAGTGTAACTATCGTTGCTATAACTCCAAGCTAAGGTAAATTTAGCCCAAGTTTTATTACTCAAACTTTTTTCGTAAGCAGTTCCTGCAAATGCTTTGCTGTATCTTGGTAATTGGTTTTGATTTGGATTGCCATAAAAATCAATTCCTGCTGTATCTACATCTTTGGCCAATAAATCAATAGCACTTATTCCTCCCATACCAAATAAAGTAAACTTGCCTTTGCCTTTTGTAGGCACTGCAATTTTAAAATTCATATCTTGGTATAATGGAGTTGCAGCTCCTGTTCCTACATTTATTCCTGCAGCTTTCATTAAACCCAAAGTTGAGTAACGGTAGTTAAAAATATACGATGCTTTCGATTTTTTGCTAAATGGCCCTTCTGCTCCTAATTCAAATCCATTAAATCCTATTTGACCAATAAATTCTTTTTTTTCATTGTTGCCTTCACGCATTACTAAGTCAAAAACACCTCCATTAGCATTGCCATATTGGGCAGGAAAAGCACTTGTAAAAAAATCGGACTTACCAATATTATTTGCATTCAACATACTTACCGGCCCACCAGTTCCAAAATTACTTCCAAAATGGTTTGGGTTAGGAATATTTACCCCTTCCAGTTGCCATAACATAGCATTTGGCGAATTACCTCTTACAACAATATCATTTCTACTATCGTTACCTGCAACCACTCCTGCAAAGTTCGCTGCCATTCTGCTTGGATCACCTAGTGCTCCAGCAAATTTTTTGGTATCATCAGGATTAAATGAACGAGAACTCACCGAAGCCATTTCATTATTGGTAACAGTTCTATCTTTTTTTCTATCATAAGATATTACAATATCATTCATTTTTTTCAATGCTTCGGTTAATCCTAAATCCAATACTACTTCTTTACCAGCTGTTACTATAATATCTGGTATTGATAAAGGTTCGTAACCCAAGTAAGTTACTTTTAAAGTTTGTCTGCCTAAAGGCACATTTATAATTTTAAATAAACCATTTGCATCGGTTGTAGCAATAAGTTTTTTAGTTTCACTTACTACGCTTACAATTGCTCCAATTAATGGTTGTTTCGAATCTTTATCGAAAGCAGTTCCTCTTACAGTTTGAGTGTTTTCTTGAGCGTTTATTATTTTGATAGAAAATAATAACATAAAAAATAAGTAGTTGATTGTTTTCATGCGTTTAAATTGATTGTAAATTTTCATTTTTTTAAATTATGCAACAAAAATGAAGTTAAATGCAATATTAAAATATGTTTTTAAAACCAAGTAAATAATAAATGGTATGAAACGTATTTTTTTAAGGATGAAAATTTGAGGTGGTTTTATATTTTAGCTTAGTTTTAACTAAATTTTATAAAAAAAATAAAAAAGCCAGACTGAAATGATTCCAACCTGGCTTTGAATTTAAATTAAAATAACTTATTAATTTTTAATAATACGTTTTGTTATTATAGTTTCGCCATTATTTACCCTTATAAAGTATACTCCATTGCTTAAGTTATGTGTATCAATTGAAGCATTAGTTCCATTAATAACTTCTAATACTTTAGTTTTACCTGTAATATCTATAATTTCAGCACTAATAATATTTTTATTTGTAACAATTTCAATTGAGTTTGCAAATGGATTTGGTGTAATTTGAAGTAATAATATTTCGTTATTTTTAACTGAAACTACTTTTGATAATTCAGAATTGCCATCAAAATCAATTTGATTTAAACGGTAAAATGCACTTAAATTGTTATTATCTATAAAATTATAATTTACAATTTTATTTGAGTTTCCAATACCATTAACAAATACAATTGTTTCAAATTTTATACCATCATAGCTTCTTTGCACTTCAAATCCTTTGTTATTTGTTTCGCTAGCAGTACTCCAATTTAAAACGGTTTGTTTGTTTTTTATTTCAGCATTAAAGCTATTTAATTTTACTGGCAAAGGAGCATTTGTTGAAGCAATTACCAATGCAGTAGTTCCATTTAATGGGTTTACTGTATTTGTAGTTCCCCAAGTTCCATTTGTTGATTTTGACCCATTGATATAACTTCCTGTTAAAAGTGACCTTTGCTCAATTCTTCTAACTCCGTTAGATAAAGTATTTGGTATGATAGTACCCCATGCTCCACTAACTGACTGTACATTAGTAGCATAATCAGGAACAATACTAGCTATGGTAACACCTATGCTTTCAATAATTCCAATAGATAAAGGCCTATTAGTTGAAACAGTATCTTGAAAAAGTAACACTAAATTTTTAGCTGTACCTGAAGAACTTCCTCTAATAAAAGAGCCATTGGTAGCACCAGAAGCTGTAGCGTATGTTAACACTAAAACAGAATCGGTAGCGAAACAAAAACGAGAGTTAACAACACCCCTTTTTGATCCAGCACTATCTAATACTATAGAAGGAAATACGTAATTACCACCTGTAAACCTTGTATTCCCGGTATTTACAGCAGCAAACCAACCCGTATAACTTCCAGAACTATTAGTTGTTAACGAATCATAATTACCTAAAGAAGATAAAGATGCACCTGTTGTGTATCTAATATCTGATGTACTAATATATAAAGGATTCCCAGCACCACTATTCGTAGTTCCTATGTCAGTTCGAAGAGCCATATTTGTGAAATACCTGTAAACAGTATTTGGTGCTAATCCAGTTAAAGTAGCTCTGTAAATTAAAGGTAATCTTGTTCCAGTTAATGAACCCATTACTTGTGGAACTATGTTTCCTGTAAAATTTGATTGAGTTAGAATTTGTGCATTTGTTAATAAAACAAATAAACTTATAATAATTGATAGTAATGTTTTTTTCATATTTTTTAAATTTAATGCAAAACTAATAAAGTAATCTAAATTGTTAGTTAATAAATTATTATTAAAGTTGACACTTTACGATTTTTAAAAAAAATATATACTTTTGCGTATAAATATTGACAACCAAAACAGTTTTAATAATAGGTAGTAGCAGCGGTATTGACTTGACAAAAGCCAAAAATTTCGCTGGAAAAGTATGCTATATTATTTTTAATGGTTTAGAAACCAATGGAGAACAAATTTCACAAGAAACAATGCAACAATAAAATAATGATTATTTATTCTACCCTTCTAATTTGCTTTCTCCTAATCAAATTAAAAACAAAATAGGCTACCAAATGAAAGCGAATAATTTAAGTAGAAAAGAAGTGATAGATAAAATTATGCTTGCCAAACAAGCTATCAAATCGTTTATTCCTATTGAAAACATTGCACTATCGGTTGCTATTTTAGCTGCTTATGATGCTGCAACCATTACTAAAATATCAATAACTAAAGATGGAGGCTGGACTGTACAGTAATTATGAATAATTTTACAAGTAATTTTTTAAAAGTAAATGGAATAAATTTACATTTTTTACATTACCCAAATGAAGGTAAAAAAGTATTGGTACTACTACATGGTTTAACAGCCAATTGTTTTGGGTTTTCTGGATTGGTAAGCAATGGCTTAACAGAAAATTTTGAATTGGTAATATCCGATTTAAGAGGAAGAGGAAAAAGCAGTCGCCCAGCATTTGGCTATAGTTTTAAAAAACATGCCGATGATATTTTAGGTTTATTAAAACATTTTAAGGAAAGAGAAATTATTTTAGTAGGGTATTCATTTGGTGGTTTACTTTCGTCTTATTTATGCTACTTTCATGAATCGATATTTAAAAAAATAGTTTTTTTAGATGCTGCTCCCGATATGAATCCCAAAATGCCTATCATGCTTGAAACTTCTATCGGACGAATAGGTAAAGTTTACAATAATCAAGAAGATTATTTTAACCAAATAAAACAAGCACCGTTTATTGATTTTTGGGATAATGATATGGAATCATATTACTCTGCCGATATAAAAACAAATGAAAATGGCACGGTTGAATCAAAATCGAATTTGGCTCAAATCATTCAAATTGCAACCTATATTATTAAAGAACCTTTTACTTTATATTTTAAAAGTATAAAACACCCTTCGTTACTAATAAGTGGAAATGGTGTATATAATGTGAATGAAGCCATTTTACCTTCACAATTAGCAGCAAAGGCAGTTGGTTTATTGAAGAATGGGAAATTGTTTTCGGTTAATGGAAACCACCATTCTATGTTATATGGCGAATATGCTAAACAAGTTGTTGAACAAATAAACGAATTTGTTACATAAAAAAAGGAACAAATTTTTGTCCCTTTTTATTTTTATACCAATTCTGTATCTGTATTAGTCCAATTATTGCTTTGCAATTTTTTAGCTAAACAAATAATATCTTGATATTTACAATACTAAACTCAATATGTTCTTTTGACTATTTTGAGCTAAGTATATATAAAATTAATGTTGATGGTCATCGCCAAAAATTTCAACTTTATGTCCAAAATGATGAGCAAATTCTCTTATTTCATCTGCAATTTCTTTGTTATTAGTTGCTCTTTCGTAAGTATCGCCAAGTGTAGCCAAAGTTTGAAACATAAATAAATTCATTTCATCTACTTGCATTTCGTTAGTCCAAAGGTCTATTCGCATAGCATTTTGTTGCAATCCATCAAATAACGAAAGCATGACAGCTTTTGCCGGTTGTTGTCCTTCAAAATCTGCATCATCTGCATCCCATTTAATTAACGTGGGCATGTTGGTTTCGTCAATTTCTACATCTATTCTTATTTGTGATTTTTTCATAGTTTTTATTAAGTTCTTAGTTTATTAGTTTTTAGTACTTAGTTTTTTCACGCCTTGCGTGATTTAGTTTTTAGTTTTTTAGTTTTATAAATAATAGTAGTTTATTAAGCATTCAAAAAAACATCCCCCTAACCCCCTTCGCTCTGCAAAGCCAACCCACAAGGGGGAATATTTCCCGCACAAATTTTAATTCATAATTCATAATTTAACATCCAAAATTCAAAATCCAACATCTCTAACTAATTGCTTCTATTAAATCTTGTTTAGTAATAATGTGTACTTGATTCATTAAATCTTTAACTAAAACTGCGGCATTGTCTTTAGTAATTAATCGCGAAACTTCTTCCATACTCGCTTTTGCATCTACAAAAGGAAAAGTTGGACTCATTACTTCACTCACATTTTTTTGTTTCAGTTCATGGTTTTCCATTAACATTCCAAATAAGGCGGTATCGGTTAAAGAACCAACAAATTCACCTGTTTCGTTAGTTACAGGCAATTGAGAAATAAAAAACTTTTTCATAGTTAACACCGCATTACCTACCGTATCTGTTGTTTTGGCGGTTACTAATTTTTGGTGCTTATGTGTTTCTATTAAATTAATGGCTTTGGTTTGATCACTCAACAAAAATCCCCTGTCGCGCATCCAATCATCGTTAAACATTTTGCCCAAATAACGCGTACCATGGTCGTGAAAAATAACCACCACAACATCGTCTTTTTTAAACATTTCATTCATTTGCATAATTCCCGCTAAAGCCGAACCTGCCGAATTTCCAACAAAAATTCCTTCTTCTCTTGGAATTCTTCTCGTCATCATAGCAGCATCTTTATCGGTTACTTTTTCAAAATGATCGATTATATCAAAATTTACATTGGCTGGTAAAAAATCTTCTCCAATACCTTCAGTTATGTATGGATAAATTTCATTTTTATCAAAAATGCCTGTTTCCTTGTATTTTTTAAATACCGATCCATACGTATCAATACCTAAAATTTTAATATTTGGGTTTTGTTCTTTTAAATATTTTCCTGTACCACAAATAGTTCCACCCGTTCCCACTCCTACTACCAAATGGGTTATTTTACCTTCTGTTTGTTCCCATATTTCAGGTCCAGTTTGCTCATAATGCGCTAATGAGTTCGATAAATTATCGTATTGATTGGGTTTCCATGAATTAGGGACTTCATTTATTAATCGACTGGAAACAGAGTAATAAGAACGAGGATCTTCAGGTTCTACATCGGTTGGACAAACAATTACCTCTGCGCCAAATGCCTTTAAAGCATCTACTTTTTCTTTACTTTGTTTGTCGGTGGTAGTAAATATACATTTATATCCTTTTATAACGGCAGCAATTGCCAAACCCATTCCTGTGTTTCCACTTGTACCCTCTATAATAGTTCCACCTGGTTTTAAGCGACCATCGCGTTCGGCATCTTCAATCATTTTAAGCGCCATTCTATCCTTAATGCTATTGCCAGGATTCGTTGTTTCAATTTTAGCTAAAACAATGCAAGGCAAATCTTTAACTATTCTGTTTAATTTTACTAAAGGCGTATTGCCAATAGTTTCTAACACATTGTTTTTCCACATGTGGGCAAACTTAGCAATACTAAGGTTTATTACAAAATAATTTGTTTTGAATAACCATTTAATAATTTTAATAAAAAAAATAAAAAGTTAATATTGAATTAAAACAATTTACAAATAAATTCATTAAAATCGTTGCAAAAAAATACCAAATTCTTGGTATGGTCTGTTATTAAAAATTAATATAATTTTGAAAACTTAAAAAATAAATTATGAAACAAAAACTTTTACTTGTTATTTTACTCTTAGGCTCTCGTGTAGCTTTTTCTACTTCTTTGCCAGCAGATACTGCTAAAGTTAAATCTTCGGTAGTTGAAAGTAAATCTACCAAATACGGTAAATGGGGATTTGGGCTTCAGTCTTCGTCCAACGGATTGGGTTTACAATTAGCTCGATCTATTCATACAACTAATAAATGGGTTGCTAAAATAGGATTTACATATTTACCTCTTAAAGTAAATAATTACATTTTTGATTTTTCGGGAACTAAATTAAAATCTAATATATCAATTAACTTAGGTGCAATTGGTGCTTATGTTGATTGGCATCCATTTGGAAATTCTTTTAGATTAACTGGCGGAGTAGCCTATATTCTTACTAATATTACTACTAACTCTGTATTAAAAGATACAGTAGTTCAAGGCGAAATTAATTTAGATCCTAAAAAAGTTGGAGATATAAAAACTGAATTTAAAACTAATCCTATTGCTCCTTATTTGGCTTTTGGTTTTGGAAGAGCAATACCTAAAAAAAGGCTTGGTTTTGGAGTGGAAGTTGGAACTTATTATGTTGGTTCACCTAAAATTTCATTTGTTTGTTCTGGCTTGCTTGAACCAAGTTCAAGTAACGAAGCTGTTTTAAAAGAAAACTTAAAAGGCTATCAATTTTTACCTCAAATATTATTTAACTTATCATTTAAATTATCAAAATAAAAATTATGAAAAACAAATATTTACATTTTTTAATGCTTTCAACAATAGTTGTAAGTTTACTTTTTACAAATGCTTGTAAAAACCCTACTGAAGGATTGGTAGTTACCATTAACACAAATAGATCAACTGCATCAATTGCGGTTATGTTTACCAATGCCAATTCTAAATCGGTAACACAAACACCTGACAACCTGAAAATTGAAATTAAAGGAAAAGATGCAGATAGAATATTTGAAGCAGGAGGTACCAAAAACTTTACTACTCAAAACGGAGCAATCAATTTAATTGTTAACCCGACTAGTGCGCCTACAGCCACCAATCCTGCTGAGTTTTCAATAACAGCTTCAGCTCCTGGTTTTATCACTTCGTACAATAAAATAGTAGTAAGCGACACGGGAAGTTATAATTATAATTTTAGTTTGGTTGGTTTAAATGATGCTCCAGAAGGAGTTTCAACCATGGTAAACAATAGCTTAACCTTAAATAGTAATGGTGAAGTTCCAACATTACTTGAAATGATTACACCTGCAAAAGCAGGAAAAGATGAAAATGTAAAATTAACAATTCCACAAGGAACCATTATGAAAGATGAAAATGGGCAACCAGTTACTGGAAATATTGAAATTGAATTTGCACATTATGACAACAAAAACAAGGAGTCGTTAATTAGTTTTCCTGGAGGAATGTTTGCACCAATTGCTAAGGATAAAAATGGAAATAACTTAGACCCTGTATCTTTTCAAACATTAGGCTTAATTCACACTGAGATTTCCAATGGTTCGCAAAAAGTAAAAACATTCTCAAATCCAATTATTGCAGAAGTTGAGGTAAATCCATTGACAGTTAATCCAATTACAGGAGCAGCAATCCAAGAAGGCGATTCTGTTCCAATTTGGAGTCAAGATGATGAAACCAATGAGTGGACGCTAGAAGGTTATGAGAAAATTGTTAAAGATCCTATCTCAAATAAATTGGAAGTAGTTATGAAAATAGATCACTTATCATGTTGGAATATTGATTGGTTTTGGTCTTCTTGGTGGTGGTGGAGAAATTGGAATCCATGTTCAAATCCCTATGTAATTGTAAACTCAAATGCTGCCAATAATGTTTATTACGAGGTAAGAGATCAATGGGGCGGTTGGATTGATTGGGGTTATACTTATTTAAGTCCAGGAAGTAATTTTATTAATTTAAACAGACAGCAAGGCAGAAGTGGGAGAATAATCATTTACAATACTAATAGTTGGTGGGGTGTTGGTCAATCATTAGGCCAAAGCAGCGTATTTTCTTTATGTGGTGGAAACACTGCTATGACGGTAAATTTCCCAACTCCTGTGGTTATTAACTTCAATATTTCAGGTAACTGTCCAAATAAAAGAATTTTAAGACCAACATTTTGGGTTTATTTTAAAGAAAACAATGGTTGGTGGGAGTATTTAGGCTATATGTCCAATGGTTATTTAACAACCACGAGATTTCAAGTTGGAAAAACATATACTTTTGGAACTAATTATGATGGTAGATGGTATGAATACACAAGAACTATTAACTCTACAAATATTACAGAATCAATGATTTTACCTTCAGGATCACCTGGCTGTAAATAATTTTGACTTTAGATATCTTCGCAAATCAATAAACCCAAAAAGCCCGAGAGTAATCTTGGGCTTTTTGCGTTACTAGACCTGACAGGTTTTTAAAACCTGGCAGGTCTTTTTGCTGGTTTTCCGTTGGCTAATCCCGAAAGCTTTCGGGAAAACGGCAATTGATTTTGTTTCAGTTTGCTTTGCTAGCGCAAGCGTCCGCTTGTGCTATTTATATTCAAGCGTCCGCTTGCTACAAACATCTAATTACAAGCGGACGCTTGCTAGTTTAAAGCACAAGCGGACGCTTGCGCTAGCTGGGCTTTTTGTTTACAAGACCTGACAGGTTTTTAAATCCTGTCAGGTCTTAGGTATTTCGAATTAAAAAATAAATTATATAAAAACCATTTTATTAAAATATTTTCGCATTTCGATATAATTATGATACAAAACTTACTAAAGCACCAAATTGCAATTGCATTAAAGCATTTATACCAAATAAATTTATTAGATAATCAAATAGTAATTGAAAACACCAAGCCTGAATTTGAAGGCGATTTTACTTATGTGTTTTTTTCTATTTTAAAACAAAGTAAAAAAACTCCAGAACAAACTGCCCAACAAATAGGTGAATATTTAAAAGAAAATATTTTAGAAATTGAAAGTTTTAATGTAATAAAAGGGTTTTTAAACATAAAATTAAGCAATCAGTTTTGGTTTAATTTTATTTCAAATTCATTCAATAACAAAGATTTTGGTTTTACATTTGCTAAAAGCGGGCAACGTATTTTGGTTGAATATTCTTCGCCAAACACCAACAAACCTTTACATTTAGGGCATATCCGCAATAATTTATTAGGCTATTCGGTTGCACAAATATTAAAAGCCAATGGGCACGAGGTGTTTACTTGTAATTTGGTAAACGATAGAGGGATACATATTTGCAAAAGCATGTATGCATGGATGCAATTTAGCAATGGCGAAACACCCGAAAGCACAGGCTTAAAAGGCGATCATTTGGTTGGGAAATACTATGTAATTTTCGATAAACAATACAAAAAAGAAATAGAAACCTTAGTAAACGAAGGGTTAACAAAAGAAGAAGCCGAAAAGCAAGCACCTTCTATTATTGCTGCGCAACATTTATTACAAAAATGGGAAGCCAATGAGGAAGAAACTGTTAACGTTTGGAAAAAAATGAACGGTTGGGTATACGATGGTTTTGCAGTTACATATAAAAAATTAGGCGTTCAATTCGATAAATATTACTACGAATCGAATACTTATATTTTAGGAAAAGACATTGTTCAGCAAGGATTGACTTCGGGTGTGTTTTTTAAGAAAGACGATGGTTCGGTTTGGATTGATTTAACCAATGATGGATTGGACCAAAAACTTTTATTACGCGGTGATGGAACATCGGTTTACATAACGCAAGACATTGGAACTGCTGAACTTAAATACCATGATTTTAATTGCGAACGTTCCATTTATGTGGTAGGAAACGAGCAAGATTATCATTTTAAAGTATTGCAATTAATTTGTAAACACTTACACAAACCTTTTGCAAATGGAATTTATCATTTAAGCTACGGCATGGTGGAATTGCCTGAAGGTAAAATGAAAAGCCGTGAAGGTACAGTGGTAGATGCTGATGACTTAATTGATGAAATGATTAATACCGCTGCTGAAACTACCAAAGCATTGGGTAAAACTGAAGGTTTAGCTGAACAAGAATTAAACTCTCTTTTTGAAACTATTGGCATGGGTGCTTTAAAATATTTTTTGTTAAAAGTAGACCCTAAAAAGAAAATGATGTTTAACCCTGAAGAGTCGATAGATTTTCAAGGAAACACAGGCCCTTTTATTCAATATACCCATGCGCGCATTAAATCGATATTGCGAAATGTGGGTGAAATAAATTTTAATGATTTTGATTTAAACCAAACCCAAATAACCGAACCCGAACGCAAGTTATTGTTTTTATCATACTTGTACCCTCAAGCAATTGCAGAGGCTGGTAAAGATTTAAGCCCTGGAATAATTTGTAATTACACTTTCGACTTAGCCAAAGCATTTAATCATTTTTACCACGAATGTTCAGTGTTAAAAGAAGAAAATATTCACCAACGAAATTTTAGAATTCAGTTAGTAAACTTAACCGCTCACATTATTAAATCGAGCTTTGGTTTATTGGGAATAAATGTTCCTGAAAAAATGTAGATAATAAGTTTCTGTTTACTTATTACTTTCTTTTTCTTTCTTTTTTCTATAAAAAAACACAACTACTAAAGTTGGAATCATACAGCTAATTACTACAATTACTAATGTTAAATCGTCCATGGTTTAAAGTTTTTTAATTAATGGGTTTCATTATATTTCTTACTTTGGTTTTAGTTTCTTTAAACGATTTTAACAACTTTTCATTCATCAATGCTTGCATGGTATCTAACTTCAATTCCAAAGCCAAATATTTGTTTAAAGAAGGTGCCATTGAGTTTTTAAAGTATTCGGTAGTTGTATCAAAAATATTTGAGTGATGAACAACAGCAATGTCGTTAAATCTAAGTTCAGGGTTTGATGGATCAACAATATCTATCATTTGTGTGTCGCCATACAATACTTCTACATAATAATTATTGTAGTTTAATAACGAATCGGAGAATTGTTTAAATTCGTTTACTTCTTTATTTAATTTTTGTTCATCACTTTCGCACGAAAATAAAAAAAGAATAAATGATAGGATTGTAATAGTTCTGATTTTCATTGTTAAATTTTTTGTAAAAGTATATTAATTAAACTATTTTAATAATAAATTTTAAAGGTGTTTCACAATAAATTTAAATCAAATTTTGTTGCTCACTTTTATTGTTAAGAAATTATTACCACATTGAAAACATAGCTGATAAACACAAGTGATTTATGTAAAATCAGTTTAACAATTGTTAACAAAAAATGCATCATTATCAAATATTTATATTAAAATTTAATGGGTTATAAACAATGGCTTAACATATAAAAAAAGTATGTGTATATCATTTTTTTATTTGAAACTTACAACAATTTCATACATTTTTGGTGTCCATTCAAAGTAAAAAATAAATAATTAATGCCCGAAATAGCTTCAAATAGAAAAAAAAGAACTTTAACAAATACACAAATATTTGAATCTGGAAAAATACCACCACAAGCACCCGAATTAGAACAAGCAGTTTTAGGAGCTTTGCTTTTAGAAAAAGATGCAATAAACATAATTGCTGAAGTATTAAAAGCAGAAAGTTTTTATGAACCCAAGCATAAAAACATATACGAAGCCATATTAAATTTATGGCAAAATGGAAGTGCTGTTGATATTTTAACTGTAAGTCAAGAATTAAAAAAGAATGGAACATTAGATATTTCGGGAGGTGCTTATTACGTTACTTCGCTTACCAATAGAGTAGCTTCGGCTGCTAATATTGAATACCATGCACGTATTATTGCACAAAAATTTTTACAACGCGAGTTAATTAGAATAAGTGGAGAAATAGGAACCGAAGCTTATGAAGATGGAACTGATGCATTTGAATTACTTGATAGTGCAGAAAGAAAATTATTTGAAGTATCGCAAGGAAACATAAAAAAAGATTATAGAAATATTAGAGGAGTAGTAAATGAAGCCATTATTGAAATTGAAAGCCTTAGAGGAAAAGAAGGTGGATTAACTGGAATTCCATCAGGGTTTTCGAAACTAGATAGAATTACTTCGGGTTTTCAAAAATCGGATTTAATAATAATTGCTGCACGTCCGGGTATGGGAAAAACAGCTTTTGTGTTAAGCGTAGCTCGTAATGCTTGTTTACAAAATACTGAAACACCAAGGGCAGTTGCCATTTTTTCGCTCGAAATGAGTTCAAAACAATTGGTAACACGTATGATAAGCGCTGAAGCAGAAATTGAATCGGAAAAACTAAAAAAAGGCACTTTACTCGACCACGAATGGCAGCAATTAAATACCAAGATAGCCAAACTTAGCGATGCACCAATTTTTATTGATGATACTCCAGCTATTTCGGTTTTTGAACTTAGGGCAAAATGCCGCAGGTTAAAACAACAGAATAATGTGCAAATGATAATTATTGATTATTTGCAATTAATGAGAGGCGATGATGCCAATAACAAAAATGGAAACCGTGAGCAAGAAGTAAGTTATATATCGCGCAGTTTAAAAGCTCTTGCAAAAGAATTGGATGTGCCAGTTTTGGCATTGGCACAGCTAAGCAGACAGAGTGAAAAGCGCGGTGGAACAGGACCAGGAACAGGTTCTGGCAGACCTATACTTTCCGATTTACGTGAGTCGGGTTCTATTGAGCAAGATGCGGATATGGTAATGTTTATTTATAGGCCACAGTATTATAAGTTAACAGAGTGGGATGATGATGGAACACCTACACAAGATGAAGCAGAAATAATGGTGGCTAAACACAGGAATGGTGAACTAAACAATGTTAGATTAAGGTTTATAGGTAAATACACTAAATTTGCAGATAAAACAGATTTTGATAATTACGCAATTCCTGACTATAATGAAAATGGTGGCAACAATGGAACTATTACAGTTAGTTCAAGCATAAACTGGGATAGCGATGTAGATGATGACATCTCAAGTAAAAATAATTACGATTTAGAAGCTCCGTTTTAAGAATTGAGTTTAAATTATAATTGAGTAGAACTATTAAAACAGAATATTATTCAATCAATTTTAGCATTACTCCTCAATTAATATGCCCATTTTGCCCATTTGGTAATTGCGCATAGCCTCCATTATTTCAGTTTGTGTATTCATTACAAAAGGACCATAAGAAGCAATTGGTTCGTTTATAGCTTCCATATCAAAAAACAATAAACGAGTTGGCTCGTTAAATTCTATTTCTATCTCAGTAGCATCATTATCTATTATAACTAAATCAGAGCCTTTTACAGTTTCGTTGTTAACTAAAATGTCTTTATCTAAATTGTAAATAGCGTGCTCCCAACCTTTGTTCAAAGTAAATACTTGTTTGCATTTTCCACTTGAAACAATATCTAAAATTACCATGTCGCTCTGTGCTTTATTAAACCCTATTAAGTTTTGGTAATTGCCAACAGTTACTTTTATTTCCAAATTTTCAAAACTCAATACTTTAATTTCTTCTTTATTTATAGCAAAATATTCAGGTTGATTTTTTTTAAATTTTGCTGGAGAATTAATCCAAATTTGAATAATTTCTTGTTCACTTCCATTTGCAGCAAATTCAACAGATGGCCTTTCGCTATGAACTATTCCCATTCCAGAATTCATCCATTGAATACCGCCTGCTTCTACAACTGAATTATTTCCTCTTGAATCTCGATGGTTTACATTGCCTTTATAAATAAAAGTTACAGGAGCAAAACCAGTATGCGGATGTGGCCCCACTCCTACTTCGTTTTGTTTTGAACTTTCTTTTATAATAGATTGGTGGTGGTGTATTAATAATAATGGACCAATATTTTCGACATAATTATTTGGAAGTGGTTGCCTCAATGGGTGTCCACCCATTTGAACCCATGAAACTGGAATAATTTTTTTTATACTATTTTTCATATCTTTTCAACAATTATAATACTTTTTCAGTTTTCAATTTATGTTTAATAATTTTGTAGCAATTTCATGATCTTTGAAAATATTTAATAATGAAACAATTATTTTTAATTTTATCTATTTTACTTTTTTGTTCAAAAATGAATGGGCAAAATGGACTTATAGGTGAATATTACAACGGAGCAAATTTTGAAACCAAAATTTATACTCGTTTTGATAAAACAATAAATTTTAATTGGGATAAAATAGCCCCTTTAGAAGGATTGAACGACAATTACTTTTCAATAAAGTGGTTTGGCAAAATTATAGCACCCGAAACAGGAGAATATTTAATTGGTGTTTTGGTTGACGATGGTATAAAAGTATGGATTAACGATAATCTAATAATAGATTCCTGGGGACCAAATAATAAGGTATTTTTTGAAAGAAAATACTTGATGGAAAAAGGTAAATTTTATGATATAAAAATAGATTATAACAATACTATTTTAGAGGGAGTAATTGAACTAAAATGGCAAAAACCTAGTAAAAAAGATAAATTCTATTTATTTAAAACAAATTATGAAATTATAACTCAAAACTATTTTACTGATATTAGTTTAAACAAAACCGAAGTGAAGGTTAAGCCTAAATCAAATCAAATTGAAATAAAAAAAACAGAACCTATAAAACCCCAATTAATTGTTAAACCTACTGTTGTCAAGAACACTCCCCCTAAAGATTCAATTGATAAATACATACCAAAAAATATTTTGTTTAAACAAAGTACTGCTATCATGATTGGAAAATCGGAAGAGGAGTTATTGATGTTATATTCGTTTTTAATAAAGTTCCCTCAATTAAAAATAAGCATTGAAGGGCATACTGAAAATGTTGGAAATGATAGTTTAAATTTAAAACTATCAGAAAACAGAGCAAAAACTGTAATGAATTATTTAATAAGTAAAGGAATAAATAGGGAAAGATTAAAAGCAAAAGGGTTTGGTGGAACCAAACCCTTAAAAAATGTTAATTTAAAAACTTCTCAAAACAGAAGAGTTGAATTTATAATTGAATAAATTATAAATCTAAAATCATTTTGTTAGGATCAACACCATTGGTTAAAAGCATTACAGGATTTTCTAAACATTGTTTTACTTTAACTAAAAAGCCAACAGATTCTCTTCCATCAATAATTCTATGGTCGTAACTTAAGGCCAAATACATCATTGGTCTGGCTACTATTGCTCCATCTTTTACAACTGGTCTTTCAATAATATTGTGCATTCCAAGTATAGCAGATTGTGGTGCATTTAATATAGGTGTGCTCATCATACTTCCAAAAACACCGCCATTGGTAATGGTAAAAGTTCCTCCGGTCATTTCCTCTAAACTTAATTTATTGTCTCTGGCTTTTCCTGCCAATCTAGCTACTTCTGCTTCTATTTCAGCTAAAGTTAAGCTTTCGGCATTTCTAATTACTGGAACTACTAATCCTTTTGGAGCAGATACTGCTATTGATATATCACAAAAATCGTGGAAAATAATTTCTTCTCCGTTAATGTATGCATTAACCGATGGAAATTGTTTTAAAGCTACAGTTACGGCTTTTGTAAAAAAACTCATAAAGCCTAAATTTACTCCATGTTTTTCTTTAAATTGTACTTTAAATTGATTTCTTAAATCCATTATTGGTTTCATGTCTACTTCGTTAAAAGTAGTTAACATAGCCGTTTCGTTTTTAACTGCAACTAAACGCTTTGAAACTGTTTTTCTTAATGAAGTCATTTTTTCAGTTCGTTCATTTCGTACTTTAGTTTCGTTAATAGTAGTTTTTAATTCAGCTTTTAAAGCATCGCCTTTAGTAATTCTTCCTTCCTTACCAGTTCCTTTTACTTCTTTAATATCAATTCCTTTTTCTGCTAGTATTTTAGCCGCAGCTGGGCTAGGAAATGGTTTATCATTGGTTTCAGACTCCTTACTTCTGGCCTCTGGCTTTGTTTCTGTTTTTGGAGTTTGAACTTCGGCTTTTGGTGCCTCAGTTACAGTACCATCAGGTTTGGCGGCATTTTCATCAATAGTACAAATTACATCCCCTATTTTTATAGTATCGCCTTCAGAAGCATTAGTAGTTAAAACACCTGCTTTTTCAGCATTTAATTCAAAAGTTGCTTTATCGCTTTCTAGTTCACAAAGTAATTCATCCATTTGAACATAATCGCCTGTTTTTTTGTTCCAACGTGCAACTGTAACTTCACTTATTGATTCGCCAACTGTAGGTACTTTTATTTCTAGCATGAGCTTGTGTTTTGTTGTAAAAATTTTTCGCAAAATAATAAATAGTAAGATTAAATTGTAGAAAAGGATAACTAATTTAAGTTATACCAATAAATAAAAAACGACTTTCTATTTTAGTAAAAAGTCGTTTAAAAGCAAAACTATAAGCCGGGTTCTGTATTAAATTAACCGTAAATTAATTTAACTTCTATCATTTATCTAGCTATATTATCACTAATATAATCATTAGCAGTCTACCCATTATACATCAAAGCGAGCAACTTTGTGGGCCAAAACCCTATATAACCTATTTGACCTTGCAACGCATAAGGTTTACCTTACAACAATTGTTACCAACTGTCTGGTGGTCTCTTACACCGCCTTTTCACCTTTTCCTAAATTTTTATACAAAAAACTCAGGTAGTTTAATTTTCTTTAGCACTATCTGTCAATTAAAATTTAATCTAATTGCCTACCCGTTAGGTAGTATGCTGCTCTGTGTTGCCCAGACTTTCCTCATTATTTTAAAATAATGCGATAGAACATTTTGCATTGCAAAAGTAACTTAATTTTTTCATTTTCAATTTAATAAAAGTATTCTTTTAATTAGGGATTTTGGAAAATTAAAAATTATTATTAATATGCAAGTTGTTATAAATCAATTATGAAAAAAATACTTAGTACCCTATTCATTTTTATTTCGGTTGTTTCTTATTCACAAATAAGTATAGTTACTGCCGATATGCCTCGCCAAAACGATACTATGAGATTTAGTTTAACTACTACCGGAATAAATGCTTCGCAAGCCGCCAAAACTGGAGTTGACACTGTTTGGGATTTTACTAATTTAAAACCAAATTCCCAAGATATAGAAAAGTTTTTTGCCCCTTCGGCAACACCTTATGCTTTGCAATTTGGGATATTAAATGCTTCAACTTATGGAATTAAAGATGATGCTTTAAATGCTTTAGGAGGATTAGGTGGTGCTGCTGGCTTTAATATTGAAAATGTGTTTGCATTTTACAAAAACTCAACAACTGCAAATGTTTTAACAGGAAGAGGTTTAACAATATCAAGCATTCCTTTGGCTTTAAATTTAAATCCTAGAGATACAGTTTTTAAATTTCCTTTAAACTTTAGAGATGTTGATACAACTTATTTTTCTGGTTCAACTACTATTCCTGGTATTGGTGGAATATCAATACAAGGAAGAAGAATTAATAATGTAGATGGATGGGGAACTGTTAAAACACCTTATGGTGAGTTTAGTTGCATTAGAATAAAAACTACAATTACTGAAACTGATACTATTTCGATCACTACAATTAAATTACCTATACCAAACAACAGAATTATATATACTTGGTATGCAAAAAATTTAAGATATCCAGTATTAGAAATTACTCAAACAACCGGATTAGCCGGTGCTTTAACAATAAAATATAAAGATATTTATAGACCAGAAGCGTTTGCTTCAAATGCTCGTTTTAATGCTAGTAGAACAAATGTTTCACAATTTGATACCGTAAACTTGGTTAATTTAAGTACTGGAACACCAAACTCTTTTGCATGGACAATAACTCCAAATACATTTAGATATGTTGGAGGTACCAAAGCAACAGATAACAACCCAAGAGTATTGTTTGATAAATCGGGAACTTATTCTGTTAAACTAAGAGTGGTTTATGATGGTGGTGCTGACGATACTTTAAGAAATAATTATATAAATGTTTTAACTACTTCAATGAATGAAATAAGTTTAAATAATTTTAATTTAGCGCTTTATCCTAATCCTGCAAAAAACAATATTTTTGTTGAATCATCAGTTGATAATAATAATTCAGTTATTGAATTATTTGATATTTTAGGAAAAAAGTTTCATACCATTGACTTTGATAAGATTAGTAATAACAAGCTTGAAATCAACATAAGTAATTTAAATAAAGGTATTTACTTTATTAAATTTACTACCGAAAACAATGTTTCAAAAACTGAAAAGTTTATTGTTGAATAACTAACTTTTTTACATTTCTAAAATATTCTTAAATAAAAAACGTTATAAGTATAATGCATTAGACTATCAACAAGAAATTAAATTTTTTATTCAATAACTTGTTGTTTACTAAATTTCAATTTTAATATTTTTGAAAATATTAATAAAAACAGAATGAAATCAAAAAAAATAATTACAAACATTGTTTGGGCATTTGCTTTTTTTGTGTTGCTTTTTTTATTAATTTCTTACCCACCAGCAAAAGCAGTTTGTAATACCATTTCCAAAAAATTAGGTTTATCATCACCTAGTTATCCTGGTTTTGGAATTAATTTACCTGGAGATTATGAAATTCATGGAATTGATGTAAGTAGACACCAAAGAGACATAGATTGGGAAGCTGTTTCAAATATGTTTGATGAACAAATTGGTGTTTCGTTTGCATTTATCAAAGCAACTGAAGGAAAAACCGTTGACGATGATTATTTTGAATATAACTGGAAACAGTGCAAAAAACACAATATTTTAAGAGGAGCCTATCATTTTTTTAGACCTCATTTAACTGCAGAAATTCAAGCAAATTTCTTTTTTAGCAAAGTTCATTTAGATAAAGAAGATTTGCCACCTGTTTTAGACATTGAAATTAAAGGAAGTGCTAGTCCGGCTGTATTAAAATCGAAAGTAAAAAGATGGTTAGTTTTAACTGAAAAACATTATGGTATAACTCCAATAATTTATACAAATTATAGTTTTTATAAAAATTACTTTTCTGGAAAAGAATTTGAAAAATACCCTTTTTGGATTGCTCATTACGCTACATCTGATTTAAATGAAAAAACTAAGACCTGGCGTTTTTGGCAACACAATGAAAATGGAAAAGTTAATGGAATAAAAGGTGGAGTTGACTTTAATGTTTTTAAAGGAAACTACGATGATTTATTAGGTCTTTGTAAAAAATAATAAAATATTATTTTCGCATATTGGCATTAAATGCTGAATAAGCAAATACCACTGCACCTATTATTAAAACCACAACCATAGTATAGTTTTCTTGTTTGATTTTATCATAAGCAATATAACCTAAGCCACAAAATGCGATGCTAATTTGAATGAAAACTTTACCGTATTTACCCAAATTAAACTTAGGCAACAAAAAGTAAATAACTGCTATTGATATCGCTATTAAAGATATCATTAAAATAAAATTATTAGGTAAAGTCATTGGGTTTAGTTATAAAAATCGTTTAACCATTTAAAGTAAATTTTTCTCTTTTGGTTTACATTAAATTGTGCTGTAATTAATATTGTAGCATGAACAAATAAGGATATACTGAGTCCTCTTAAAAAAACTAATTGAGGAAAACCAAAAATACAAATAGATGCAATTATTATTAGCGTGGAATAAATAAATATATACCATGTATTTAATTTTAGGTACTTTTCTATTTTAAATATTTCACCTTCTTTTATCTTATTTTCTTGTATTTGCTTTTTAACTTTTTCTATTTCATCATCCACTTTTAATCCAGTTAATATACCTAAGTATATTTGATAAATACCAAATATTATAAAAATTATTGCTGCTCCAAAATAAAAAGAACTTGTTTGAAAAAAAATAAAATTGATAGGTAAAATTGAACTTAATATCCCAATAAATAATAGCAAGTAACCTTGAATCTTTTGAGATTTATAATACATTTTTATCATAAGCCTAAAAAGTTTGATTTGAAAATTTTTACTGCTATAGAAATTAAAATTACTCCAAAAAACTTTCTTATTAATCCTAACCCCGCTTTACCCAATATTCTCTCTAAAAAATTAGTAGATTTTAATACCGCAAAAATTAGAATTAAATTTAATAAAATAGCAACTAAAATATTTTGATATTCATAAACTGCTTTCATTGAAATAATAGTAGTTAAAGTACCTGAACCAGCTATTATTGGAAATGCAATTGGTATAATACTTCCATTTGAATCGTTGGGATCTTGCCTAAAAATATCAATCCCTAAAATCATTTCCAAACCTAATATAAAAATTACAATAGAACCAGCAACTGCAAACGATGGCAAGTCAACTCCTATGGCACTTAAAAGTTTGTCGCCTATTAAAAGAAACAATACCATTAACCCTCCAGCTGCTAAAGTTGCTTTGCCACTGTCGAGTTTTTTTTGCTTATTTTTAATTGTAATAATTAATGGCAATGCGCCTACTACATCAATAATTGCAAATAATGTTAAACTTATAGTTGTAATATCTGATAATGAAAAATTCATTTAATATTTTATAGACCGCAAATATAAGTTGGTTTTATAAAATAAAATCTTTTAATAAAATTATACTAAAGTTTTTAAATTAAAATTTTTATTATTCTTGTTTATATTGAAGCTTTTTGTATACTTGCACATAGAAAAAACAGCAAATAGATTAAATTCTTATTTCAATTTTCTTCGAAAATTTTGCTTAAGTGCAAATCAAACAAAATCAAACAAAATTTACTGTTACCAATTTTACATTATTACATGTACGAAAAATCTACTTTAAACATGATGCTGATTTCTGAATTAAGACAGTTAGCTGAACAATTAAAAATTACTAACTTTTCTGATTTAGATAAAGACGAATTAATTAATATTATTTCGAAAAATAATACTTCTACAGCTGAAAATGAAGAAATTACTATTAAGAAAAAACCTAGAATAAAGAAAGAAAAACCTTTAAAAAGTGTTGAAAATATAATAGTTGAAGAAGCTGAACAAATAATAACTCCACTTGCAGTGCCAGTAAAATTAAAGCAAGAAAGACCAGCAAAAAAAGTAAAAGAAGTTGACACTCCTGCTTTGCAATTACCTTTAGAAAATGCTGGAAACAATTTTTCAAATGATTTAGATAAATCAACCATTGATGAACCTATTGTAAAAGTAGAAAATATTGAAAATGCAGAAAATACCGAAAGTATAACTCAAAATCCGGAAAATAAAGAACCTGTTAGAGAGAATAGAAATCCGAATAAATGGGATAAAAACAGACAAAACTTTAGAGAAAAAGAAAAACAAGAATATGTGGAGCTTGATGGAATAGTAACATGCGAGGGTGTTTTAGAAACTATGATGGATGGTTACGGTTTTTTACGTTCGAGTGATTACAATTATATGTCTAGTCCTGATGATGTTTATGTTTCTCCATCACAAATAAAACTTTTTGGATTAAAAACAGGCGATACAGTTAAAGGAACTATTCGCCCTCCTAAGGAAGGTGAAAAGTATTTTGCTTTAATTAAAGTAGAATCAATTAATGGAAGAATACCAGCAGAGGTAAGAGATAGAATTGCTTTTGAACATTTAACTCCATTATTTCCCGATGAACGCTTGCGTTTAGCTGATAATTCAAGCACATACTCTACAAGAATTATAGATATTTTAGCACCAATAGGAAAAGGACAAAGAGGATTGATAGTGGCACAACCAAAAACAGGTAAAACCATTTTATTAAAAGAAATAGCCAATGCAATCGCCAAAAATCATCCAGAGGTATATTTATTGGTTTTATTAATTGATGAACGCCCAGAGGAAGTAACCGACATGCAGCGGAGTGTAAGAGCCGAAGTAGTGGCTAGTACTTTTGATGAACCTGCCGATAAGCATGTAAAATTGGCCAATATGGTTTTAGAAAAAGCTAAAAGAATGGTGGAGTGTGGGCACGATGTAGTTATATTGTTGGATTCTATAACTCGAATGGCTCGTGCTTTTAACACAGTTGCTCCTTCATCGGGAAAAGTACTTTCGGGAGGTGTGGAAGCAAATGCTTTACACAAACCAAAACGTTTTTTTGGAGCTGCTCGTAAAATTGAAAATGGCGGTTCTTTAACTATTATAGCTACTGCTTTAATTGATACAGGTTCAAAAATGGATGAAGTAATTTTTGAAGAATTTAAAGGAACTGGAAATATGGAATTACAATTGGATAGAAAATTGGCTAATAAACGTATTTACCCAGCTATTGATATTGTATCATCGAGCACGCGAAGGGATGATTTATTATTAGATAAACAAACTATTCAGCGTTTGTGGGTGCTTCGAAATCATATTGCCGATATGAATGCAGAAGAAGCAATGAATGTTGTACTTAACCATATGAAAGCTACCAAAACCAACGAAGAGTTTTTAGCAACTATGAATGGATAAAAAAAACGATTTGAATTAACTTCAAATCGTTTTTATAAAATTTTTAATTACCTGTAAAATCAGGTTTGCGTTTTTCTACAAATGCTTTCATTCCTTCCTTTTGATCGTTGGAGGCAAAGCACATGTAAAAATTTTTACGTTCAAAGTATAAGCCTTCTTGCAAGCCACTATCAAAGGCTTTAAGCACGCTTTCTTTTGCTAATCTAATAGCAATTGGGCTTTGTATAGTAATTTCTTTAGCCATTTTTACTGCCTCTTCCAAATATAATTCTACAGGTACTACCCTGTTTATTAATCCTGCTGCCAAGGCCTCCTCGGCACTAATAAATTTGCCTGTAAGCACCATTTCCATAGCTAGGGCTTTGCCAACGGCTTTGGTTAATCGCTGCGTTCCACCTGCACCAGGCATTATACCCAATTTTATTTCAGGCTGACCAAATTTGGCAGTTTCGCTAGCCACCACCATATCGCAAGTCATTACCAACTCGCAACCTCCGCCTAATGCAAAACCGCTAACAGCAGCTATAATTGGCTTTTTGGTTTTACGTATTTGGTCCCAAGTTTCAAACTGATCAATTTTTAATAAATCAATGGCATTTTTATTTTCCATTTGTTTAATATCGGCACCAGCCGCAAAAGCTTGTTCATTGCCAGTAATAATTATGCAACGCACTTCTTCATTATCATCTAATTGGTGAAATGCACTTTTTAACTCTAACATTAATTGCAAATTCAATGCATTTAATTCCTTTGGTCTATTTAACTGTATTAAAGCTATATGCTTGTCGTAATTAGGGTTTACTAATATAAATTCAAATTCCATATTTTTTTATTGTTGGATTGTTAAATTGTTTTATTATTGATGATGTTGCTGTGCTTCAACTATACTAAGTGTTACAATTGGCAATTCATTTTTTGCCAAAATTTATAGTAATTAACAATTGCCTATTGCACATTGACTATTGCCTATTGCACATTGCCTATTGCACATTGCCTATTACACATTGCCTATTGCACATTGCCTATTGCCTATTGCTTATTGCTTATTGCTTCATCTTCCACTATTACTTCCTCATTTTTAGCTGCCGACTGTTCGCTAAATGATTTTTGAAACAATAAAATCAAAACGAAACCTATGCTAATGGTAGCATCTGCAACATTAAAAACTGGTCTAAAAAATTCAAAACTTTCGCCACTCCAAAATGGAAACCAACTGGGAATATGGGTTTTAATTATAGGAAAATATAGCATATCAACTACTGAACCATGAAACCAAGTTGCATATCCTCCATCGGCAGGTAAAAATTGTGCAACACTCCAAAAATCACTTTTTGAAAAAAATACCCCATAAAAAACACTGTCAATAATATTACCCAAGGCTCCAACTAAAATCATTGTCCAACTAATGGTATAACCCAAGTGAGTTTTAGCTTTTATTAAAGAACTGATATAATAAATAATTACTCCACAAAATATTATGCGAAACATTGTTAAAACTATTTTACCCCAACTTCCACCAAATTCAATACCGAAAGCCATTCCATAATTTTCGAGAAAATGAAGTTTAAACCAATCTCCAAATACATTTACCTCTTCACTTAAATTAAAGTGGGTTTTGATATAAAATTTACTCCATTGGTCAATTATTAAAAGTAAAAGGCCGATAATAATTGGGTAATATAAAAATTTATTTTTCATTGTTTTTTTAAAAAAATAGAGACGCAAAGTTAATTACGTCTCTATTAATATTTATGATTATTTTAAAACTATTTGTATTGTTGTAATTTAGCTTCCATGCTTAAGGTAGTGTGAGGTACCGCACGTAAACGTTCTTTTGCAATTAATTTACCTGTAACTTTACAAATACCATACGTTTTGTTTTCAATACGTGTAAGTGCGTTTTCCAAGTTTTCAATAAACTTTCTTTGTCTTGCAGCCAACTGACTTAGTTGCTCTTTTTCGCTGCTCGACTGACCATCTTCTAATGTTTGGTAACTGCTATCAGTATCGTTTCCTCCATTGGCATTAGGGTTTTGCATTTGATCTAACAAATTTGTTAACTCAACTTTTGCTGAAGTTATTTTCTTTAAAATAATTTCTTTAAATTCTGCTAAATCAACATCACTATAACGTTTTGCTTCTGTAGCCATTTCCAAAGTTTTTACTTCATATCTATAAGGCGTAGGAGATTGTGATTGTAAATCCTTCTTCTTTTCAGCTTTTTGTTTTGCAGTTGGAATAGCTTTTTTATTATCTTCATGTTTAATTATTGGCTTAATAATTTCAACAGGCTTGGTTTCAATTGCTTTAATTTTATTTTTTGATACCTTAATTAATTCTTTTTTAGGTTCTTTTGTAGCTTTAATTTTTTCAACTTTATTAGTTTTTTTAACCGCTAATGGTTTGTTCTTTAAAATTGATTTTACTTCTTTTATCTTATTATTTACCACTAAAGCTGGCTTTTTAGCAACTGTTTTCTTTACTTCAACTGCTTTTATAGTTTGTTTAGTATCTTTTTTACTCAATTTATTGGCAACAACAACTTTTATTGCTTTTTTTATTGATGCTACCTTTTTATCTACCTTCTTTGCTGAAATTGCTTTTATTGGAGTAGCTTTTTTAGCAACTTTCTTTACTGCTATTGCTTTTTTTGGAGCAACTTTTTTAAATAAAACTTTATTTGGAGTAACTTTTTTAGCTATTGCTTTGTTAATGTTTTTTGCTTTATTCTTTAAAACCTTTACAACTTTAGCTATTTTCTTTACAGCAACTTTTACTTTTTTAGCAATGGCTTTTTTCACAACAGCATTTTTAGCTATTGGTTTTTTTGTAATTACTTTTTTAGCTACAGTTTTTTTAACGGCTCCTTTTTTAGAAACAACATTTTTAACAGCTACTTTTTGTAAATTCGCTTTTTTTATTGGTTTTGCTGGTAAAGCCTTTTTTACTACTTTAGAAATGTTTTTAGACACTGCCTTTTTTGAAGCCACCTTTTTTAATGGTGCTTTTTTAATTATTTTCTTTGCTACTTTTGCAGGTTGAGTTTTTTTGGCGACTGCTTTATTTGCAATTACTTTTTTTGCTGCTACTTTTTTAACAATTTTTTTTGCTACAACTTTTTTCGCAGGTGCTTTTTTAACAATTTTTTTTGCCATTCTGATTTAATCCTTAAAAATTTTAACTTTAATTAAGTATTCATTTATATCAATCTCAATACCATCTTCCACATTGTCAACTATTTGTATTGAGTTTGCTAAAATTTCGGTGCAAATATATGAATTATAAGTAGATAATGATGCATTTGTATATAGATTGTCAGCAACTTGTACGTTAATTTTATCCATAACAGCCAACCCACTTTCTTTTCTCATCGTTTGTAGTTTACTTATTAATTCTCTGGCAATTCCCTCTAAAACAAGTTTTTCATCTAATTCAATGTCTAAAGCTACAGTAATTTTTCCTTCATTTGCTACTTTAAATCCTTTTATCTCTTTCGATAATATTTCTACGTCTTCAATTAGTATTTCTATAGTTTCTGTTCCAATTAATAAATTTGATTTGCCATTTTGTTCTAATTCTGCTATTTTATTTTGATCAAATAATAGAATTGCTTCGGCAACTTCTTTCATTTTAGCTCCAACTTTTTTACCTAATGTTTTAAAATTTGGTTTAATCGATTTATCAATTGCATCAATATATTCTAACTCTTTTACATTTACTTCGGCTAAAATCAAATCTTTTACATGTGTAATTTCATCTTTAATTCTTTGGTCAATTACCGGAATTAATATGCGTTGCAATGGCTGACGAACTTTAATGTTTTCCTTTTTCCTAATTGATAAAACCAACGAAGATATGCGTTGCGCATAATCCATTTGTTCTTCTAAAACTAAATCAATTAAATGAACATTTGCAATTTTTAAATTTGTTAAATGAACTGATTGCAAAGTGTTTTTTCCAGAAGTCAATAAGCTTTCATTCAAATTCCTGTATAACCAATCTGCAAAAAAGGGAGCCACACTGCTCATTAACTGACTTACTGTTTCCAAACATTCGTACAAAGTTTCATAAGCAGCTTTTTTCTCATTATTCATTTCGCCTTTCCAAAACCGCCTGCGACTTAATCGAACATACCAATTAGAAAGATGATCACCTACAAATTCTTCAATAGCTCTGGCTGCTGGAGTTGGATCGTAATCGTCCATTTTCTCGCTCACTAATTTTATCAAACTGTTCAATTTACTAATAATCCAACGGTCTAGTTCGGTGCGATCTTTTACAGTAACAATATTGTTTTCATCATATACAAATCCATCAATATTGGCATAAATGGCAAAAAATGAATAGGTGTTATACAATGTCCCAAAAAACTTACGTTGGCTCTCTCCTATTCCCTCTAAATCAAACTTTAAATTATCCCACGGATCGTTGTTACTAATCATGTACCAGCGAGTAGCATCAGCTCCATATTTGGCAATAGTGGTAAATGGATCCACCACATTTCCCAAACGCTTGCTCATTTTTTGGCCATTTTTATCTAACACCAAACCATTCGCAATTACATTTTTAAATGCAATTCCAGGATTTCCTGATTTTTCGTTAAATGCTTTTATTTCGTCTGAAGTTTCGTTCAATAAAACTGCTAATGCATGCAAAGTAAAGAACCAACCACGAGTTTGATCCACACCTTCGGCAATGTAATCGGCAGGATACGAAGATTCAAACTGTGTTTTCGCTTCCTCGGTTGAATCTTTACCCATAAAATTCCACTGAGCATAAGGCATTGCTCCGCTATCGAACCACACATCAATCAAATCAGTCTCTCGCTTCATTGGTTTTCCTGATTCTGAAACTAAAATTACATCATCCACAAATGGTTTGTGTAAATCAATATCTAGGCTATGTCCTTGGTTGGCGTCCTCTCCAACCAACACTTCGAATTTCGAATTTTCGTTAAATCCAGCTTTTACCGCCTTTTCAAATTCAGCAGTCAATTCAGCTTTTGAACCAATACATTTTTCTTCTAATCCATCTTCTGTTCTCCAAATTGGCAGTGGAGTTCCCCAATAACGTGAGCGGGAAAGATTCCAATCTACCAAGTTTTCTAACCAATTTCCAAATCTTCCGCTTCCTGTACTTGCAGGTTTCCAGTTTATTTTAGCATTGTTATCTACTAATTTATCTTTTACAGCTGTAGTTTTAATAAACCAACTTTCTAATGGATAATATAAAATAGGTTTATCGGTTCTCCAACAATGCGGATAAGTATGGTCGTATTTTTCTTTTTTAAATAACTTGTTTTCGTTTTGTAATTTCAAAGTGATTCGATCATCCACACTTAAATAACTCAACTTACTGGTGTCTTTTATAAAACCTTGCAATTTTTCTTTTTGTATTGCCAAAGCTGCTGCTTTTTCCGCATCATTTAAATATGCTTCTTTAACAAATTCTTCGCCATACAGAAACAAATCGTCATTTACTTCAGGTAAAAACTTTCCTCGTTTGTCCACCAAAGTAAGTGAACCAATTCCATTTTGCTTTGCAACCCTAAAATCGTCTGCACCAAAACTGGGCGCAATGTGTACGATTCCTGTTCCATCTTCAATGGTTACAAAATCACCAGTAATTACTTCAAAGCTTTTTCCATCGGTTACTTCAGCAAAAGGCAATAATTGCTCGTACTTTATTCCTGCTAAATCTTTGCCTTTATACTCAGCTAAAATTTGGTAAGGAACTAATTTATCACCTGCTTTATAATCTTCAAATTTTAAATCAGCTTGCTCTGTTTTAAAGTATTTACCAACTAAATTTTTAGCTAAAATTACATTTACCACTTCATGGCTAAACTGATTCACTGTTTTTACCAACACATAATCAATTTTTGCTCCAACTGCCAATGCAGTATTTGATGGCAATGTCCAAGGCGTAGTAGTCCATGCTAAAAAGTATATGGGTTCGGTGCTTCGGCTTTGCTCAGCAACCGATTTACTGCTATCAACTGACAACTGTGAACTATCAACCATTTTAAACATAGCCACAGCGGTCATGTCTTTCACATCCTTATAGGTGCCAGGTTGGTTTAACTCATGCGAGCTTAAACCTGTTCCCGCAGCTGGCGAGTATGGCTGAATAGTATAACCTTTGTACAAAAAACCTTTGTTGTGCAATTGTTTCAGTATCCACCATAGGCTTTCAATGTAATTGTTTTCATAGGTAATGTAAGGGTCATTCAAATCAACCCAATAGCCAATGCGGGTGGTTAATTCATTCCACACATCAGTATATTTCATCACATCTTTTCGACAAGCTTCGTTATATTCTTCTATTGAAATGGTTTTACCAATATCTTCTTTGGTAATTCCCATCGTTTTTTCTACCTGTAATTCTACTGGCAAACCATGAGTATCCCAGCCTGCTTTACGCTTTACTTGAAACCCTTTTAAAGTATTGTATCTACAAAAAATATCTTTAATTGCCCTACTCATTACGTGATGAATACCAGGCATTCCATTGGCACTTGGTGGCCCTTCGTAAAACACAAAAGGTTTTGCATCTTTACGATTGGTTACACTTTTTTCAAATATTTTTTCATCGGCCCAAAACTTTAATATGTCTTGCTCAAAAGCAGGAAAATCAAGTTTTTTATATTCTTTGTATTTGGTCATTTTCTATAAAAATTGCATAAAAACCCAATTTGGATTTTTAAAGTGGCGCGAAAATAACGTTATACAAACCAAATATCAAGTAAGCTTGAAAATTAGATAAATAAGTGCAGAAAATGTGTGTAGCTTAATAGTTAAGTAGTTTTAAACGTATTAAAAAAAGCCATTACAATTTAAATGTAGCGGCTTTATAATTTTTTATTTTTTTTTAAAAGTTAAGGTTAAAACCTAATGTAGGTAAAAAAGGCAATTGGTTTATTCGTTTATAATTTAGTACATCGAAGTAAAAAATATTTTCACGGTTATAAACATTGGTAGCTGCCAAAGTGATATTTAAAACTGACTTTTTAGATACATTTATTTTCCTAGTAATTGATGCATCTAACCTATGAAAATAAGGCAAACGACCTGTATTTAATTGTTCATAATAAACTCCTAAACTGCCATTTTGGTCTAATGGGTTAGTACTTATATTTCCTGCAAAATTAAGTTTTTCATACAATCCTTGTGTTTGTGTAAAAGGAAAACCCGATCCAAAATTCCAACGCAAATTGGCTGTCCAAGCAGTTGGATTCTTTTTGTTGCCCCAACTTTGATTAATTACAATATTAAAATTGTGTCTTCTATCAAAATGAGGTGTGTAATCTCCAACAACACCATCGTTTCTTGTAACAAAAGTCAATGAATAAACTGCCCAAATATTTAACAGTTTGGTTTCGTATTTTAAAGTAGCATCAGCTCCATAACTTAAGCCTCTTTCTGCAATATAATCTAATTTAAACAAATCGCTTTTTGAATTATTTGAAGCATCGTTTTCATAAATTTTATATCTATTTATGCTTATAATTTGATTAAAGTTTTTATAAAAAGCCTCCGCATTTAAATTTAGTTTTCGTTTGTTATTATATATAATATCGTATTCAAAACCAAAAGCGGTATGCCAAGCAGTTTGTATTTTACTATTGTTGTTTGCCAAGTCTCCATTTTTAGAAATATCTTGCGGGCTTGATAAAAACCCATAAAACAAATTTACCACATCTTGGTCGCTTACTGCACTTATTAAATTTTGTGAATACATACCCGCAGCACCTTTAAACCTTAAAAAAGAAGTTGCATTGTATTTGGCTCCAAATCTTGGTTCAAAACTGCTTTCTGAAAGTGAGGCATAATAAACTGCTCTAATGCCAGGTTCTAAAACCAATCTGCTTCCTATTACCTTTTTATATTTTACAAATGCACTTGCTTCGGTATTTGTATTTTCTTGTTTTACATTTCCTCCAGTAGAGTTATTGTATTTATAAACTGTATTAAAACCCACCACTTCAAAACCATACTTCAAATCATCTTTTCCAAAGTAATTGGTAAATCCAAAAAGGGTATTAAAATTATTAATCCCACTTGAACGCGGTCGGCCAGTTGACTCAAGTAAATTTATTTGATAATTAGAATAACCAGCCGCAATATTTATTAAAGTACTGCTTCCATCAGGTATAATTAATAAATTAGTTCCGAAACCTGAGTTAGCCCAATCGTAATTCAACTTATTAAATTGTGACCTATCATCGAAACGAAAACCAAAAAAACTTGCTTTGGTTCCGTTAGATCCTGTAAAAGAGTATTTTCCATACAAATCGTTAAAACCATAAGGCAATCCATTTTCTGGGTCAGCATTTTTATAAAAAATAGGAGCTGTTTTATCTAAATAAGAGGTTTTATAAGATAGAATAAAAGAAGAAGAACCATCGCCTTCCACATATTTTGATAATGGACCTTCAATGTGAATTTTAGCTGAAATAGGATTTATACTTAATTTTCCAGAAAGCCCATTTCTATGACCATCTCTGGAGCTAACATCAATAACTCCTGAAATTCTACCACCATATTGAACATTAAATCCACCAGCACTTACGTCTGCCGTTTTAATTAAATCTGCATCAAAAACACTAAACAAACCTATTGAATGGAATGGATTATAAATTATCATACCATCAAGCATTACTTTATTCATAATTGGCGGCCCGCCTCTCATATATAATTGACCACCTTGGTCACCACTAAAATTTACTCCAGGTAAAACTTGTAGATACTGAACTAAATCGGGTTCTCCACCAAAGGTTGGTAATCTTGATAATTCTTTTTGAGTGATGGTATTTGTTGAAATATTTACATTTTCTTTGGCTTTTTCTCTTTCGCCACTTACTGTAATTTCGTTTAATTGATTTTTTTTCTTTACTACATTAAAATTAAGCTGAATAGGTTCTTCGTTGTTTATATCAACTTCAAGTATTTTAGTTTCGTAGCCAATGTAAGCAAACCTAACTGTGTATTTTCCATAAGGAATTTTAGTAATAACATAAATTCCGTTATTATCAGACTGAACAATTATATTAGGTAATTCAACTATTTTAATATTTGCTGAAATAATTGGGTCTCCATTGTCTTTATCTACAACTAAACCTTTAATTCTTCCATATTGATTTATTTGAGCAAAACTATTTAAGCCCAAAAATATAATTATAAGAGTGTAAAATACTTGTTTTTTCATTTTTAAAAAGTGTCGCGAATATATAATTATAAGGCTTTGCAAAAAGTGTTTTTGTAAATAATGATTTAAATGTTATTAAATTTGTAAAAAAATAAAATCAATGAAATCTCCAATAAAACACTTAGTCATTTATTTAACACTAACGGTTGTATTTAGTTCTTGCGGAAATGGATGGAAAAACTATATAAGTACATCAATTGACAAAGAGTTAGGTGAACAAGCTCAAAACCAATATGATTTGATGTATAAAAATGAAATATTGGATGAAAATAAAAACAAATTACTTTACAATAAAATAAATTTAATAAAAGAAAGAATATTAAAATCGGGTAAAGTAAAACATGCTGATGAATTTAATTGGGAGCTAAAAATAATAAACGACTCAGTATTAAATGCATTTTGTTTACCTGGGGGTAAAATATATATTTTTACAGGATTGATAAATTATTTGGATAACGAAGCTCAACTAGCAGGAGTGATGGGACACGAAATAGCACATGCAGATAATAGGCATTCCATTGATAATATGGCAAAACAAGTTGGATTATCAGCTTTAATTGGTTTAATTTTTGGTGATGGAAATGGATTAATAAACTTTGCTCAAAATATTATAGGTTTAAAATTTAGCCGAAATAATGAGGCCGATGCTGATAAAAGTGCCATCAATTATTTGTATGAAACCGAATACGATGCTAGTGAAGCAAATGGTTTTTTTAATAAATTAACAAAAGATAATGAAAATGAAGAAGTTTCAGAATTTTTAAGTACCCACCCATCATCAGAAAACCGAAAAGAAAAAATGCTTTTGTATTGGAAAGAATTAGGAGGAAAAAAAGGGGAGAAATTTGAGGAAAATTACAAAACAATTAAAAGCTTGATTCCAAAAAGTAATGATTAAAATAACGCTTTTACAAATGGGGAAAACTCATTTTAAATTTATTGATGAAGGATTTTCAGAATTTTCGAAACGATTGGTTCATTATTGTAAATTTGATTCCAAAACATTTGAATTACCAACAAAACATAAAAGTAAAGATATAAACCAAACAAAGAAAATTGAATCTGAAATATTTTTAAAAAATATAAAACCAACTGATTTTGTGATACTTTTAGAGGAAAATGGTAAAAATTATAATTCAATCCAATTTGCAAATTACATTGAAAAAATAAGCACCCAACAAAGTAGTTTGGTATTTATAATTGGAGGTGCTTACGGTTTTGACGAATCAGTTTACGAAAGAGCTAATTTAAAACTCTCGTTTTCTTTATTTACTTTTTCTCATCAATTAATCAGGTTGTTGTTCATTGAACAGTTGTATCGGTGTTTTACTATTATAAAAGGAGAACCCTATCATCATCAATAATTTAGTTGACTAATATTTAACAATGTAAATAAAAAAAAGTTATGTTATTAATAAATACATTACTATTTTTGAATTAAATATTAAAACCATGAAAAAAATAATAATTATTGCAGCATTTGCAGCATTTACTTTAGCTAGTAAAGCTCAAACAGCAACTCCTCAAGCATCGGCAAGTGAAGTAACACCTACTGAAAAGGTTAAAAAAGCAGAAGAAACTAAACCTGCAAAAAAAAGTAAGAAGAACAAAAAATCGTGTTGTAGTGCCGAAAACAAATCGGCTGCACAAAGCACTGACAAAAAGGAAGAGAAAAAATGTGAAACCAAAAAATCGTGCTGCAGTAAAAAATCTGAAGAAACTAAAACAGAAGAAAAAGTAGGAACTGCTAATTAAAAAAAAAATCCCGATTTAAAATTCAAATCGGGATTTTTTTATGTTATTTTTTTTAAAAATTAAGGTTGTTTTGGTGCTTCAACAGCTTTTACATCTCCTTTTATTGTTAATACAACAGAAGATTTTTTGCCGTTGCTTTGAACAGTTACTGCCTTGTTAAAAGGGCCAGGTGAAGCTGCATTAAAAGTAGCTTTTACAAAACCTTTTTGTCCTGGTTTAATTGGTTCTTTAGTCCACTCAGGTGTTGTACAACCGCAACCAGCAGCTGCGTTAGTAATAATTAATGGTTCTTTACCTGTATTTTTAAATACAAAAGTGTAAGAAGCAGGAACACCTTGTTGAATTGTTCCAAAGTCGTGTGTTTCTTTTTCAAAAGTAATATCTGCTTGGTTAGGAGTTTCAACTGATGCTGGAGTTTCAGCTGGAGTTGTTTGCGCAATTGCATTGATGCTTATAAAACTAGCAACTGTTACGAAAGTGGTAATAATTAATTTTCTCATTGTGTATTTGTTTTTTTTAATTTTTAATAATTTTAATAAAGCAAATGTTATACCAAACATTTTAACTCTACGAAAATACATTTTTAAAAATATTTTTTTGTAAAAAAATTCTTAAAATTTTATTTTTTACCTTTTACTTTTATCAATGTTTAATCAACTGCAATTTTTTTCTGAATGAGTAACAAAAAAAATACTGCTAATAATAGAAAAAATGACATGATTGCATAAGCAAAAACCATGTTATTACTTGTTGAAAAAAATGATTGAGAAAATAGTAATATAAATAAGCTCCTTATTAAAACGTTTAGTAAATTAAATATACTCCCTACCCTACCCATTAAATTATTAGGAACTAGTTTAAAAATATAAGTCAATCTTAAAACCCTGATACCTGCATTACAAAATCCTAAAATTAAACTAATCACATAAATAATTATTACACTTTTGGTTATTGCGGCAGCAAAAAATATTATAACCGTAACAAAAGTTAAAACTATAATTGAATTAATAATAGACAGTTTATTAAAAACTTTTGTAACAAAAAAACCCGCTCCCAATGCCCCAATTGCATAAATAGTATCAGACAGTGCAAATACATTTCCTTTTTCTTGTAAATGATTTTTAATATAAGTGGGTAAAACCGCATGAATTTCGACCAACAACATAGCAAAAACTAAGTAACTACAAATTCCAAAAATAAATATTATTCTATTTTCATTTAAATAATTAAACCCTTTTTTAAGTCTTTCAATAATCGTTTCATTTAAATTAACTACTTTATTTATGGGAACATAAGGAATTAAATAAATTAGAACAGCAGCTATAAAATAAGTTATTGCATCCATTAAAAATACATCGTGAATGAACCAAGGCTCAATACTAAATGAAAAATTGAAAACTGAAAATTGAAATCCATCTAACAACATTGCCGCAAATCCACCAGATAAAATAGAAGTTGACTGACCAACAATCTCAATGTTTGAGTTTACCGATTTGTATTGTTCGGGTAAAGAAATTTCTTGCCCAAAGGCATATAAAGTAGGATAATGTATATTGTAATTTAACATAGTAATTCCAAAAACCATTATAATTAAAGGAGATGTTAAACCATTATTGAAGTACCCAATTAATGAAATAACTAATATTAAAAAACCACAAACAAGTGAGGTAATTAAAAAATTATTTTTCCTGCTAAATTTGTCGACTAAAGTACCCGCATACAAACCAAAAAACATAATTAAAAAAGTAAGGAAAGCATACGAATAATTAAAAACCGAACTATTGTTATTTTTGGCAAAATACCAAGGAATTGATAGCATACTTACCCCTTGAGCAAAACCACTTATTCCATTGGCAAAAAATAATAATAATAAAGACTTTCGGTTTTCATTCATTGCGCTCAAAACTAATACTTGATTTTGAATATAAATTGAAATTTGTATTCTATTTTTGTAATATTAATGACAGATAAAAAAATAGTACTTACCCCTGAACAAGCATTGTTAAAAATGGCTCATTATTGCGCTTATCAGGAGCGTTGCCACTCAGAAACTAAAAACAAATTAGCGGAACTTGGAGTTTATTATGAAAAAGCAGACCAAATTATAGTTGAACTTATCAACCAGAATTATTTAAACGAAGAGCGGTTTGCTAAAGCTTATGCAGGAGGTAAATTTAGAATAAAAAAATGGGGCCGAAATAAAATTAAACAATCACTTAAATTAAAGCATATTTCTGATTATTGCATTCAACAAGGGATAAAAGAAATTGATGCGGATGACTATTTGGTAACTTTAAAAAAAGAAGCAACTGAAAAATACCAAAAATTAAAAGATAAAAATGTGCTTGTAAAAGCAAACAAAACAGCTCAATATTTAGTAAGCCGAGGTTTTGAAACAGATTTGGTTTGGGATGTAATAAAAAGTTTTAAGTAAACATTTAAATAGCATTTTCTAATTCTTTTGGATTGTGTTTGTGTTTAAATAAAATTGCAAATGCAATTGTAATTATTAAAGCATAAATAGAAAAAGAAATCCAAATAGAATACCAATCTTTGGTACCATTTACTGTAAAATAATTATCAATTAATAAACCACTAATAGAACTACCAAGCACAGCACCAAAACCATTTGTCATCATCATAAATAAACCTTGTGCACTTGAGCGAATATTAGAATCGGTTGAAGTTTCGATGAATAAAGAACCTGAAATATTAAAAAAATCGAACGCCATTCCATAAACAATACACGATAAAAAAATCATCCATAAACCACCCGAAGGATCGCCAAAGGCAAATAATCCAAAACGCAAAACCCAAGCAATCATTGAAATTAGCATTACTTGTTTAATACCGAATCGTTTTAAAAAAAATGGAATTGCTAAAATAAATAAGGTTTCCGAAATTTGAGAAACCGACATTACAATAGTTGAATATTTAACTACAAACGAATTGCTGTATTCTGGAATTTTAGAAAAATCGGATAAATAAGTATCGCCATACATATTGGTTAACTGCAAAGCTGCACCTAAAAACATTGAAAATATTAAAAACAATGCAATTTTATAGGTACCAAAAAGTTTAAACGCATTTAAACCAAGTTTTTGTATCCATGTCGATTTATTAGAAATTAAATTCTGTGGTGGACATTTGGGTAAAAAAAAGGAGTAAATACCTAAAGTAACGGCAGCAAAAGCAGCTATGTAAAACATATTTGATGAAGCTTTATTTCCTGAAATATTGGTTGTCCACATTGCAAAAATAAAACCAATGGTTCCCCAAACACGTACGGGTGGAAATACTTTAACTACATCGAAATTGTTATTTTTTAAAATGGTATATGCAATAGAATTAGACAATGAAATAGTGGGCATGTAACACAGCATAGCACCGAAAATTACCCAAAAAAAGAAAGTTGGAGAATTAACTTCTGGAATAAAACACAAAAACAACCCACCTAAAATATGTAAAATGCCATACAGTTTTTCTGCATTGATAAATTTATCAGCTAAAATTCCGGTTAAAGCAGGCATAAGTATAGACGATAAGCCTAAGGTAGAAAAAATTGCACCAAATTCAACACCGCTCCATTGTTTATTGGCAAACCAGTAATTTCCAACTGTAATTAACCAAGCTCCCCAAATAAAAAATTGAAGAAAACTCATTAAAACAAGGCGGTTTTTAATATTCATTGTATTTAAATTATGTTTTATTTAGTTCTTTTTTCTATTTCGTCTCTAATTTTTGCCGCTAAAACATAATCTTCTTCAATTAATGCTTCATTTAATAATGTATTTAAATTTTCTAAAGTTAAATTTCCTAATTCGTTTGGTTTAACTGCTAAAATATTAATTTTTTTACTTTCATCATCATCAAAAATATCTTCTTCAACTTCAGCATCTATAATAATTCCAGCCTCTTCCAAAATATCTTCAAAAGTATAAATAGGACATTTAAACCTTACTGCTAAGGCTATGCTATCACTAGTTCGTGCTTCTATTTCCCTAATAATTCCTAATTGTGAACAAATTAATTTAGCATGAAAAACTCCTTCATGTAAATTATAAATTTGAACTTCTTTTAATTCAATTTCAAATTCTTTAAAAAAACTCAAAAACAAATCGTGAGTCATTGGTCTAAAAGGAACTATTTTTTCTATTTCAATTGCAATTGCTTGTGCTTCAAAACTTCCTATTACAATTGGTAATCGTTTAATTCCATTGGCTTCACCCAAAATTAAGGTATAACTACCGCTGGTTTGTCCGCTGCTTAAACCTAAAACATTTAACTTAACTTTTTCCATAAATGGTATAAATACAAAAAACGAAAATAATTAAATAAAATCCTTATTGTACAAACAAGTTATCAATACTATAATTTATACCCTTCAAAAATTTACTTTTATATATTTTTAGAATAAATTATTACTTTGCAAATCTATTTTAAAGCCACGATCTTAAACTTTATGCATAAATATTTTAAATTTTTTATTCAATTTTTTTTAGTCATTGGTATTTGTAATTTAAATACAATTAAATTAAAAGCCCAAACACAACCTTTAAGTTTACAAAACATTTCAACCATAAAAATTGACGATTTATCTGACGAGCAAATTGCAGACTTTTGGACAAAAACACAAGCCAATGGATTGACAATTAATCAGCTTGAAATAGAGGCAAAAAGAAGAAATATGCCAACTGAAGAATTTAATAAACTAAAAGATAGAATTAACAATTTACAAAACAATATTAAGTTTAAATCGAAAAATTCGAATATAACAGATAGGAAATCCATTAATAAAGGTGAAAAATCAGAAAAAGAAATTAGCTACGAAAAAAGTAAAATTTATGGTGCTGAATTGTTTAACAACAAAAACTTAACCTTTGAGCCAAATTTAAAAATGGCAACACCTCAAAATTACCAATTAGGGCCAGATGATGAATTACTAATTGATATTTATGGTTATTCGGAAGAAAGCATGAATTTAAAGGTGAGCCCAGACGGAAATATAAGAATTCCATTAGCTGGAATTGTTCAAGTTTCTGGATTAACTATAGAACAAGCTAAAATAAGAATAATAAAATCGCTTTCGCAAGTGTATGACAGAATATTAACAGGTGAAACTAAAGTTAACATTACTTTAGGAAATATAAGGAGTATAAAAGTAATAATAGTGGGTGAAGCAAATTTACCAGGCACTTATACTTTACCTTCGCTTGCAACTGTATTTAATGCACTTTATGCCTCGGGTGGACCCAATATAAATGGATCGATGAGGAATATAAAAGTAATAAGAAACAACAAAACAATAGCTGTTTTAGACATTTACGATTTTATGTTAAAGGCCGAAGCCAAAGGAAATATAAGACTTCAAGACCAAGATATTATAAAAATTAGTCCTTATGAAAACAAAATAGAAATTGAAGGTGAAGTTAAAAGAACTGGTTTTTTTGAAGTACATAAAAATGAAACTTTAAAAGATATCATAAACTTTGCAGGAGGATTTACCAATGATGCTTATAAAGAAAAAATTAAAGTTATTAGAAACACAACTAAAGAAAAAAGTGTAGCAGACATTCAACAAGAGTTGTTTGGAATATTTACGCCTAAAAGTGGTGATGTGTATACAATTGATAAACTACTTGCACGATTTGAAAATAGAGTTCAAATTAATGGTGCAGTTTTTAGACCAGGAACTTATGCATTAGAAAATGGATTAACTATATTAAAATTAATTACAAAAGCAGATGGATTAAAAGAAGATGCATTTTTAACAAGGGCAATAATTTATAGATTAAAAGAAGACAATAGTTTAACAATGCTTTCTATTAATTTAGAAGATGCTAAAAATGGTAAAGCGCAAGATATAGTTTTACAACGCGAAGATATTATTCAAATTGCTTCTAAGCTTGATTTAAAAGAAAGTTATAATGTTACCATTTATGGACATGTATTAAAACCTGGATTATTTCCTTTTGCTCAAAACATGAAAATAGAAGACTTAATTATTGCGGCCGGAGGTTTTAAAGAAGATGCATCGTATAATAGAGTTGAAGTTTCGAGAAGAAAATACGATATAGATAAAACCAAAACCAATGCCGAAATAGCAATAATTAAGCAATTTGATTTAGATAAAGACTTAAAAGACAACCCCAACTTAAAATTTGAATTAGAGCCTTTTGACATAATAACAGTTTACAGAATGCCCGGTTATGAAACACAGAAAAATGTAACAATTGAAGGTGAAGTGTTATACCCAGGAACTTACACTTTAGAAAAAAACACTGAGCGTATATCAGACTTATTAAAACGCAGTGGTGGACTAACTGCAGCAAGCTCGGTAGATGGAATTATTTTATTAAGAAAAAGAATTAAAAGTGAATCGGAAAACTTAATACAATTCAACAAACTAAAAGCATTAAAAAAACAAAGTAAAGATACTGCAGATATAAATGATAAAATAGAAGAAGAAAACGAGTTAGAATATGATATTGTGGGAATTGATGTTACTAAAATATTGAAAAAACCAGGTTCAAAAGCCGATTTACTATTAAGAGAAGGAGATTTGATAAAAGTACCATTTGAAAAACAAACTGTTTTAGTAAGTGGCGAAGTGCTATACCCGGTAAGGGTTAATGTTAACAATGCTTCGGGGCTAAAAGGTTTTGTAAATAATGCTGGAGGGTTTAGCTCAAAAGCCTTGCGAAGAAAAGCTTATGTGGTTTATGCCAATGGAACAGTTAAAGCTACAAAATCTTTTTTATTTATAAAATTTTACCCTAAAATAAAACCTGGAAGCGAAATAGTAATTCCAAAGAAAGATGTTAAAAAAGGTACAAGTATTGCTGAAATTACTGCAATTGCTTCAACATTTACTACTATTGTTTTTTTAATTTATACCATTCAAAAATAAAATAATGAAACAAAAAGAAATATCTTTTAATGAACTTAAGAAAATATTATTTGAATTTTTAAAATTTTCTTACAAGTTTAAAATATTTTTAATTATTTTAATTGTAAGTGGCGCTTCTTTAGGTTTTGGTTACGCCTATTTTAGTAAAGTTAATTATGAGGCTAAATTAAGTTTTGTTTTAAATGAATCAAAATCATCTTCAAGTAATCCATTAGCTGCAATTGCAAGCCAATTTAATTTTGGTTCATCTTCATTAAATTTAAGTGAAGATAAAATATTATTTTTAGTAGGTACAAAAAAAATACTTGGTCAGTCACTTTTAGTTTTACTTAAAAAAAATACGACCATTGCTGACCAACTTTATATAAACTGGGATATTGAATCAAAATTTAAAAATGACAAAGAAATTAAAAATTTTAAAGGCTTTAAAAATTTAAACATTGACAACTTAAATTATCAGGAGAATAAAGTTATTGATTTATTATTAAGTATACTTTTAAAATCGAATAAGTTAATAATAGAACCTGTTAAAAAGAAAAATACTTCTTTTGTTAACCTACCTCCAACTGGAATTATAATTATTAATTTTATTAATGAAGATGAAAGCATCTCGAAACTTTTAGTTGAATCTATATTTAAAAATTTAAGTTCATTTTACGAAGAATCGGTAATTAAAAATTTGAAAGCTAATTATAATTTAGTGTGCAGTAGAGAAGATTCGATAAGAAAAGTAATGATTTTAAATGATTATGAAACTGCTGAGGCATTTGACAATACAATGAATGTATATAAATTTAAAGGTAAAGTTAAACAAAATAGATTAAGAAAAGAAAATGAATTATTAAGCATGATGTATGCCGAAGTTATTAAAAACAAGGAAATAGCCAAGTTTAATTTAGATCAAGAAAAGCCAATTTTACAAGTTATAGATGCTCCTACTTTGCCATTAATTTATTTAAGTAAATCAAAATTATTTTACTCTATTATAGGTATAATTTTATTTTCATTTATTTGGTTAGTTTTTATTTTTATTAATTTCTTGAATAGTTCTACAAAAAAATATGAAGTTTAATTTTGAAAAAATTATAAATTTCATAATCGGTATTGTTTTAATTAATAATCTTTACTTACTCACTGGTGTAATTGGTGTTTCAAGTAATTCAGTCATTATATTATGTTTCATTTTAAGTTTTCTGTTCTTTATTAAAAGTTTTAATATCAACCAATTAATAAACCAAACAAATAATTGGAATACTGCTTTTTATTTAATTGCATCTATTCCTTTACTTTTAGTTGATTGGATTTTAAATAAATCAACACCAAATTTTAACGATTTAATAAGAGTTTTGATGTATAGCTTTTATTTTTCTTGGACATTTAATTTATATATACATTCAAAATATTTAAAAACTTGGTTCATTGCAATATGTTTAACTTCATTTGCTATATTAACATTACAAGGCATTTTTGAAGAAAAAAATCCAATCCTTTTTTCTATTCTATTATCAAGTGGTAATCTTGAAAAAAGAGCTTTAACAAGAATTGCTGGAACTCTTATTGATGCAAATGCATACTCTGGTTTATTGTGTATTTTTTTAATTATTGTTTATATTGAATGGGTTAAAAATTATTTAAGCTATTTAAAAAAAATTATCCTCTTTTTATTAATAATATTTACTGTATACTTAACAGAATTATCGGGTTCTAGGCAAACAATTATTATGTTAGTTTTTTTCTTTTTATATTTATTTTTTAGAGAAATAAATAAGCGAAAAATAATTGTGTTTATTTCATTTCTTTTATTTTTAATATTAAATACTATTATTTTTTGGAACAAAATTGAAGATTATGTAGTTCAAAACCCATCTTCATCTATTGCAAGGTATCTTTCTGGTAATAATGCTTCTCAATCGTCTAGAAGCGATATAGAAAGGACAAAATCTTTGATATCAGGTTTTGAATTGATAGTAGATAATAATTTTATTTATGGCCCTGGTATTATTAATTTTGCATCGAGATATAAAAATTTTACTGATAACCCTGTACCGCACAATGGTTTTTTATACATTTTTACACAATTTGGAATTTTATTCTTAATTCCCTTGTACTTTATGTACAAAATAGGAGTCAGAAGTTTACAATCTAAAAATTTTATTCTATTTATTTTGTTTTTAATACATTATTCATTAGAGCCAAACTTAATGTATTACTGCACTACTTATTTAGTTTGTTTTTATATTGATGCAAAATATTTTGAAATAGATAAACAAGTGGAACAAAACTAAACACTATTTAATAATCATTTTTTAAAAACTATTTTAATTTAAACGCTTTAACTTTTATTACTACCTATTAACCACCACTTGCTTTATTAAGTTGCCATTTTCTGTTTGTATTTGCAGCAAATACATGCCATTGGCAATTTCTGATAAATCTATTTCGGTTTGGTTATTAAACTGAGCAATCATTTTACCTGTTATGTCAAGTAATTGCAATTGTTGAATTGTTAAATTGTTAATGGTTTTAATGGTTAACAGATTACTTACTGGATTAGGATAAACTGTTATTTGGTTATATAAATTTACTTCATTTAAACCTACGGTTTGGTTGCTTATAATAATTGTTTTGGTAGCTTTTACTCCTCCACCATCTGCTGCTGTTGCAGTTACTATTACTGTTCCATTGGCCTTGGCAGTTACCAAACCCGTTTGGGTTATGGTGGCTAAGTTGGTATCGTTAATGCTCCAAAGTATGGTTTTGTTATTTGTGTTAGTTGGTAAAATATTAGCAGTTAATAAAATACTGCCATTTTTAGAAATGATAGTTGATTGACCAGTTATGGTAATACTTGTTACATAATTAAATATATTTATTTTTTTTAAGGCTGCTGAATAATAAGTATGTCCGAGGCCCCCAGAAGCATTTAATGTGCCAGTTCCATAAATACTATTATTTAATATAAATATATTAGAAAAGCTTCCATAAGTTTGAAAACTAAAACTATCTTTTGAAATAAAATTATAATTTGAATCGAATTTTATCCAATATTTAGTGGTATTCAAAAAATTTAAGTTTGGTGCTAAACTATAATGAGCTGCTGAGGAAATGTATGATTTAGAAATTTGAATTTGATTCCACAAAGCATCTGGAAGAACAGTATCTTTCAATAAATTGCCGGTTAGTGAATATTGTGCAATATAAGATGGCAGCCCTAACGCAATAATCTTTGAGTTATTGTGGTTAAAAGTAATGTAGTTTACTTTATTTGATTTTAGTGTAGGTAAATTAATAGTATTAATTAAACTACCTGTAGTATCAATTGTTTTTATAAAAGCAATGGTATCTTCCATACCTAATAACATGATTGTATTATTTGGCATAATTTGTACTTTCTGAATTAAACTTGTTTTAAGTGCGTCAATTGAAAAGGTACTCTCCTTTTTTATTTGCGCAAGTGTATCGCAAATTAAAAAGTATGCTTTTCCATTTTTTTGACCTGCAATCAAATAACTATTCGAGTTTATTTCTGTTACTGAATTTAAATTATAATTGCTTAAAGTATCGCCAAAGGTTTTTTTCCATATTAAATTTCCAGCTAAATCAATATTAAACAATTTTAAACCTGCCCCAATACTTGTTTTTACTTTGGTATAGTTTGATACTAACAATATTGTATTGTTTTTGCGAGAAATGATGTCAATAAATTTTAGATTATAAACATTTTTTTCAATTGGACCTAATGAACTATCAACTTGTTTCTTCCAAATTATTTCACCACAATTGGATAAACATGTTAGTCTTAAAAATAAATTATTATAAATATATCCATCTGAAATGCCTTTAACAGAAGTCAAGTATAAATTATTGTTAACCATAATCGATTTACATCCAATTTCATCCCGAACTGTTTCTTGGTAAATGTTATCAAACTCGCAAGGATTTTGAGCATTAGCATTATTAACAATAAATAATAAGAATACTATAACTATTTTCTTCATAATTTTATTTGTAATTCATTCAAATATAAACTTATTTCATTTAAAACAAACTGGTTAGCATAAATCACACATTAATTTGGGGATTCAATTAGGAGTTGATTTTAATATCCTAGTATGTACTATTCTAGCTAATTCGGATTGCAATCCGAATCATTTATTATATGGATTTGTAATCCGCTTTTCACCATGCAAATTTTAAACAAATATATTAATTGGTGCTGTAATTTTCACATTATAAATGCTAATAATATTAATAGCAATTTGCAAAACCGCACCAGTTGTTTATTTTTAAATAGATAAATAGGTGCAACAAAACTAATCACTATTTTCTAATCATTTTTTAAAACCTATTTTAATGTAATATTGCGACATATAAAAAATAACTATTTTTAATAAAATAAACTGAAACAGTTAAAACTTGACAAATAAAATAATTAAAGCAGGCACTTGGGCTATAGTGGGTCAGTTTACTAAATTGGTTGTAAAATTTGGTATAAGCATTATTTTAGCTCGCTTGTTAAGTCCAAAAGAATTTGGGTTAATGGGAATGGTAAGTGTATTAACCGTTTTGCTTAACTCCATGAGCGAATTGGGTTTATTTACCAGTTTAATTCAAAAAAAGGAAGTGAATCAAACCGAACTTTCATCGGTGTTTTGGTTAACTTTTATTTTAGGCTTAGTTATTTCGCTATTACTTTTTATTAGTGCGCCTTGGGTTGCTTTATTTTATAATCAAAATGAGTTAATTAAAATAATACAAGTACTCTCTATCATCTTCTTTTTTAATTCGTTGGTGTTAACCCACAATGCTATTTTAACCAAAGCATTAAATTTTAAAATATTAGAAATTTATTCAACTGTATCTTTAGTTTTATCATCCATTATTGCGCTAATTTTGGCTTATTTTAACTTTGGTGTTTGGGCTTTAGTTTATCAGCAAATATTAAATAGTGTGTTTAATGCCATAATAGTTTGGTACTTCCAAAGTTGGAGGCCTTCATTTATTTTGCATTTTAAATCTATAAAATCGTTATTAGGTTTTGGGTTTAGGGTTTTTATTTCTGGCCTACTAAATACTTTTTTTGGAAGCATTGATACAATAATTATTGGAAAGTTTTTTTCTGCAGCATCGTTGGGTTTATACAGTTTTGCTCAAAATTTAATAAACGTTACAGTTGGTACTTTTACTACTGCTATTGTAAGGGTATTGTTTCCAGTAATGGCTGGTGCACAAAACGATGCCGAAAGACTTAAAAGTATTTACTTAAAAACCAATAATTTATTAAATATATTTATAATCCCAGTGATGGGTACTATTTGCATTTTTGCAAACCAAATTGTTACCATTTTTTTAGGCAATAAATGGTTAGATATGGTAGTATATTTTCAATTATTTGCCATTATTGGTATTTTGTATCCTATAAGTGCATTAAACATTAATTTAATTTTAGCCAAAGGCAGGTCTGATAAATTTTTGCATTTAGAAATTATAAAAAAAATATTGTTAGTTTTAGGAATTGCCGTTGGCTTTCAATTTGGAATAGTTGGCATATTATTCGGAATATTAGGCATTTCGTTAATTGGAGTTTTATTTAACTTGTATTATGCTGGCAATGTATCGGGTTATTACTTAAAAAATCAATTAATTGACATGATGCCGGTGTTAGCACTTTCAGGATTTTATTTAATTATTTTATATGTTTCAAAACTATTTTTTATTCCTTTTACAAATAATATATTGGGTTCCATTTTAAGTATTTTGCTATCAGTTGGTATATTTTATATTTTAATTAAAAAGTATAAAAAAGACATTATTGACGATATTGGTTTAATTATAAATGGGTATAAACTTAAAAAATAAACTTAAAATTCATAATGGCTTGAATTACTAAATCGATTAACTATTTATAAATCATTCACTACTTGTTGAATAATTCAATTCTTAAATTGTCTACTCTCTAAAAATCCACTTCAATTTTTCCTTTTTTCTTTTTCCTTAAATGAAAAAGAAACAATCCCGCAAAGCGGGACAAGGCAAAAAAAGCTTCCACGCACTAGGCTTAGGCTGGCCCGCCTTTTTGCCGACCCCACCCACGAAGTTAATGGAATAGTGGTCCTTACAATTTCTATTTTAGTTTATTAAAAATTTAAATAAAAATTGTTGCAAACATTAAATGTTCTATAAGTTTTTTTGTTTTTTACTTCTTTTCTCGCAGAATTTTATGCATCAATTTATGAAAAGTATATTGGTTTAGCTATTATCTTGAAAATATCTGAGCCATGATTTAGTAGTAATAAACCTAAATAAGTTAATGTGATAAAAGTTTTAAATTTGCTTTTAATTAATTTTGAATAATTCAATAAATCAATTATTTTAGCTTTTTAAAGATTTGTTTATATTGCAGGTCTTTATAAAATGGCAATATACGTAACTGTTCCTTATCTCCCCGAATTCGAAACATATTCTAAATACCTAAAAGGCATTTGGCAAAGGCAATGGCTGACCAACAATGGACCATTGGTAAATGAGTTAGAATTAAAACTAAAAGAATATTTGCAAGTTCCACATTTGTTGTACTTAAATAACGGAACCATAGCTTTACAAATTGCTATAAAAGCTTTAAAATTAAAAGGCGAAATTATTACTACTCCTTTTAGTTATGTGGCTACATCAAGTAGCATTGTTTGGGAAGGTTGCACACCGGTTTTTGTAGATATTGATAGCAAAACATTTAATATTGATGCAGCAAAAATAGAAGCTGCCATAACCCCGAATACTACTGCAATTTTAGCCACTCACGTTTTTGGGAATCCATGCGACATAGAGGCAATTGATAAAATTGCAAAAAAACACCATTTAAAAGTAATATACGATGCCGCCCATTGTTTTGGAACAAAATATAATGGGAAATCTGTTTTTGAGTTTGGCGATATAGTGACAACTAGTTTTCATGCTACTAAATTGTTTCATACGGTAGAAGGCGGTGCAGTTTTTACTAACGACTCAGCGCTTTTAAAAGAAATGGCATTATTAAGAAATTTTGGTCATAACGGGCCCGAAAATTTTGATGCGGTGGGAATAAATGGGAAAAATTCAGAATTTCATGCAGCCATGGGTTTGGCCAATTTAGAAAATATTGAAGCCATTTTACTTTCGAGAAAAAACCAAAGTTTACAATACAATAAATGGTTAAATAGGCCAGATATAGGCAAAGTTGAAATAAATAAAAATGCTTCTTATAACTTTGCTTACTATCCAGTAATATTTGAAAGCGAAGCCATTTTATTAAAAGTTAAAACCGATTTAGAAGCCAATAGAATATTTCCAAGAAGGTATTTTTATCCATCGCTAAATACGGTTGAAATTTATAAAAGTGAAAATAAAATGCCAGTAAGCGAAACTATTGCAAAACGAATTTTGTGTTTACCCGTTTACCATCAATTATCAAACGAAGAAATTGATTTTGTTTGTAGAATAATACTTAGGGCATTAAATAATTAACTTATGAAAATAGGTATTATGCAGCCTTATATTTTCCCATATATTGGGTATTTTCAATTAATACATGCAGTTGATAAATTTGTTATTTACGATAATATTCAATTTACCAAAAAAGGCTGGATTAATAGAAATAGATTGCTGCTAAATGGGAAAGATGAGTACTTTACTTTGCCATTGAAAAACGATTCGGATTTTTTAAATGTAAATGAGAGAGAACTAAGTAAAGATTGGTTAAAGGAAAAAACTAAAGTATTAAATAAAATAAAAGAGAACTATAAAAAAGCACCCTATTTCAACGAAGTTTTTAATTTAGTAGAAACTTGTTTTAATTTTGAACACTTAACCCTTTTCGATTTTATTTTAAATGCTTTAAAAAACACACTTAATTATTTATCAATAAAAACTGAAATTGTTGTTTCATCTACTTTAAAAATAAACCATAGTTTAAAAGCAGAAGAAAAAGTAATAGCCATTTGTAAGGAGTTAAATGCAGAAACTTATATAAACCCAATTGGAGGATTAGAATTGTATAGTAAAGAACATTTTTTAAACGAGGGAATAAAGTTAAATTTTATAAAAGCAAATAATTGTGTTTACAAGCAATTGAATAATGAATTTATTCCATTCCTTTCTATTATTGATGTAATGATGTTTAACTCAAAAGAAGAAACAAAAAGAATGATTGAAAAGGAGTATGTGTTAATATGAGTTTAAAATTTAAATGGAAGAAATTAGGGAATGTATTTAATCCCACCATTTTAGATACTCCTGAATGGATGAACGAATTTGCGCAAGCACCTCATGTTGTTCATCATTCTGATTTTATCAGGGTATATTTTTCGTGTAGGCCAAAAGCAGATGAAAATGGACAATACTTAAGTTATTCCGCCTTTGTTGATTTTGATAAAAACGATTTATTTAAAATATTAAAAATAAGTACGGAACCCATTTTAAAACTTGGTGAGTTAGGAACTTTTGATGAATTTGGAACATATCCAGTTTCGGTTATAAAACAAGGAGAAGAGTATTGGGCTTATTATGCCGGCTGGACAAGGTGTGAGTCTGTTCCATTTAATACTTCAATAGGTTTTGCAAAAAGCACAAATAATGGAGAAACATTCGAAAAAATTGGCAATGGTCCAATTATTCCATATACTTTAAATGAACCATTTATATTGAGCGGACCTAAAATTAGGTTTTTTAACAATAAATTTTATTTGTTTTATATTGCAGGAACTGAATGGATTTTGGATAATGGAAAACCTGAACCCATTTATAAAATAAAAATGGCTACCTCTATTGACGGAATTAAATGGGAAAAACACAATAAAGATTTAATAGAAAGCAAAATAGAAAACGAAGCGCAAGCCAGTCCTGATGTGTTTTTTAAAGATGGAATTTATCACCTATTTTTTTGTTACCGAGGTGGAAAAGATTATAGAGGAAAAACCAATGGTTACAGAATAGGCTATGCATTTTCAACCAATTTAATTGATTGGACAAGAGATGATGAAAATGTTGGCATTTCAGTTTCGGATGAAGGTTGGGATTCGGAAATGATTAGTTATCCGCATGTATTTGAGTTAAATGGAAATATTTATATGTATTATTTAGGAAATTCGGTAGGTAAAAACGGATTTGGATTAGCAGTTTTAGAAAAATAATATGGAATGGAAAAAATTAGGTAAAATATTCGACCCTGCGCAGTTTCAATTATCAAACAATTGCAAAGAATTTGCACAATCGCCACAAACATTGGTATTTGATAATTTTGTAAGGATATATTTTTCAACCAGAGCCAAAGATAATAAAGGGGAATATTTAAGTTATATTTCATTTATTGATATGGATTTAACTTTAAGTAAAGTATTAAATGTATCAAAAAAAACTGTGATTAGTTTAGGTAAGTTAGGCACTTTTGATGAACATGGTATTTTTCCTATCAATCCATTTAAAAATGATGATAAAATTTGGGCTTATACCTGCGGTTGGAATAGAAGAATATCAGTGCCTGTTGATACCGGAATAGGGCTAGCACAAAGTTTTGATCATGGTGAAACTTTTGAAAGAGTTGGAAATGGTCCTGTTTTAGGTCCATCGTTAAATGAACCTTTTTTAGTTGGAGATGGTTTTGTAAAAAAATTCAATAATTTGTTTTACATGTTTTATATTTTTGGAACAAAATGGATTCCTAAAACTGAATTTGAGCCACAAGCCAGGGTATACAAAATAGGTTTAGCCAAATCAACCGATGGTATTAATTGGAATAAAAATGATGGAAAACAAATTATCCCAGATGTATTAAACAACGATGAATGCCAAGCTTTGCCAACTGTAATTTTTATTGAAAACAAATACCACATGTATTTTTGTTACAGAGAAGCTACCGACTTTAGGAAAAATAAAGAGAGGGGTTATAAAATAGGTTATGCCTACTCTTACGATTTAGAAAACTGGACTAGAGCAGATGAAGAGTCGGGAATAAATTTAAGTGCAAACGATTGGGACAGCGAAATGATGTGTTACCCTCACATTTTTGAAGTGAATAAAAAAGTTTATTTGTTGTACAATGGAAATGAATTTGGTAAATACGGATTTGGTGCTGCTGAACTTATTTCAGTAAATTAATGGATAACATTGCATTTAAATATAATTCGGCAACATTTCACGATATTTTACAACATTTAAATAGTTGTAATAATCAATTTGTACCACCACTAAATACAAGAATATCGCTAGAAGAATATTCACTTAAAATATTCGAAAAAGCAATTAAATTTGAAATTTGGAACAATACAAAACTAATTGGATTATTGGCAGCCTATAAAAACGATGAAAACAAAACACTTTTTATAACCAATGTTAGTGTTGAAGAAAATTTTACTGGTAAAGGTTTTTCAAATAAATTATTAGAAAATGCCATTGCTTATTGCGAAAATTTGGAATTAAAAAATATAAAATTAGAAGTAAATAAAAACAATACAAAAGCCATTTCATTGTATAATAAATTTAATTTTATTAAGGAAAATGAAAACGTAGATAGTATTTTTTTGAACTATACAATTAAAATAAAAGATGGAAAATAAAAGAAACTACAACCAAGAGTTAAAAGATACAGCAGACCATAAATACGCATATAATTTCGATTTTGATGTGATGCATCATTATATGTTACAATCGTTTATCCCTTTTTTTAAACCAGGAAGTTTTTTAGAACTTGGCAGTTTTAAAGGTGACTTTACTAAACGATTTACTGAACATTTTACTGATATTACCTGTGTTGAAGCATCGGACGAAGCCATTGAAATAGCTAAAACAGACTTAAAAAATCACAATATTCAATTTGTAAATTCACTATTTGAAACAGCAAATTTGCCTAAGAAATATAACAATATAGTTTTAACCCACGTATTAGAACATATTGAAAATCCAGTATCAGTATTAAAAAGAATAAACGATGAATGGCTTGATGAAGATGGAAGATTTTTTTTAGTGTGTCCAAATGCCAATGCTCCTTCAAGGCAAATTGCTGTTAAAATGGGTTTAATAAGTCACAATGCTGCTATTACTCCAGCCGAAAAAGAACATGGCCATTATATAACTTATACCTTAGATACTTTAGAAAGAGATGCAAAAGCAGCAGGTTTAAAAGTAGTTCATCGCTCGGGAATATTTTTTAAAGCATTGGCTAATTTTCAATGGGATAGATTATTAAATACTGACATTATTTCGAAAGAATACTTAGAAGGCTGCTACCAATTAGGACAACAATATCCTGACTTGTGTTCAAGTATTTTTTTAATGTGTGAAAAGGGGAAATAGTAATATAATTAATGAATAAACCCTTAATTACAGTTTGTTTAATAACTTATAACCATGCTAAATACATTGCTCAAGCAATTGAAAGTGTGTTAATGCAAGAAACCGAATATGCTTGGGAATTAGTAATTGCCGATGATTTTTCGACAGATGGAACTAGAGAAATATTGCGAGCATATCAATTAAATTTTCCAGATAAAATCAAACTCATTCTGCAAGAAAAAAATGTAGGAGCTAACAAAAATTGGGTTGATTTACTAAGTTATCCAAACTCGAAATATACCGCTTATTTTGAAGGCGATGATTATTGGGTAGATAAACATAAACTTCAAAAGCAAGTAGAATTTTTGGAAGAAAATGAAAATTATGGTTTAGTGCATACCAATTACCAAAGACTAATTGAATGGAATAACTCGTTTGAAGATTTAAAAGTTAAACGCCCAAATTCCGATGATATTTTTGAACATTTGTTATGTAAAGTAAATTTAATTGGTACTGTTACTGTTTGTTATAGAACAACTTTATTTAAAAAATATTTAACCGATATTGACCCAATTAACAAAACATGGAAACTAGGCGATTTACCTTTCTGGATTTATATTGCTAAACAAACAAAAATTAAATATTTGCATAAAGTAAGTGCAGTTTATAGAATATTAAACGAATCAGCTTCAAGAAGTATTGATTCAAAAAAGTTAATTGATTTTGAAAAAAGCACTTTGGAAATAAAAAAATATTTTGCTCAACTTCATCATAAATATTTAATACCCGAAATTGAAACTGAATACGATTATAAAATACTGAGAATTATGCAAGAAAATGCGTTTTCTAAAATGGATTACTTCTTAAAGTATAGAAAATTTATATTTAAAAATAAAAATTTTCTTCGTACTGTCAAATCTAGCTATTGGTTATTTAATAAATTAATTTTTAATGGAAAATAAACCACTTGTTTCCGTTTTAATTCCATGTTATAATGTTGCACCATTTGTAACGCAAGCCATTGATTCCATAATAAATCAAACTTATAAGAATATTGAATTAATTATTATCAATGATGGTTCGACAGATGATACTTTTGAAAAGTTAAAAGAATTTGAAAAGAAAGACAGTAGGGTAAAATTATATAACAATGAAACTAATATTGGGTTAATAAAAACCTTAAATAAAGGAATTGATTTATGCAATGGTTTATATATTTCTAGGTTTGATGCTGATGATATTATGCCTTTAAATAGAATAGAAAAACAAATTGCAATTGTAAATCAAAATTTAAATATAGAACTTATTACATCTTATTTAACCTATGTTACTCCAAATGGAAATTATCATAGCAAGGTAGAGTCGTTTTATGGTTACACTTTACAATCTGCAAAATTTATAAGTTTATTTGAAACTCCTTTAGCTCATCCTGGAATGTTTATTAAAACTTCTGTTTTAAGAAAAGTGAATTTTAGCGATAATTTACAAAATCAGCATATTGAAGATTATGATCTTTTTTCAAATTTGCTTTTTAATAATATCAATTTATTTGTCCAAACTGATAACAAAGACAGATATTTTTATAGGCGAAACCCAAATAGTGTTTCAAATAATAATAAAGAAATTCAAAACGAAAATTCAACTTTAAAAGCAAAACATAACATATTTAAAATTTTTAATTACAATGTAAATAGTGAATCATTAGACATTATTATTTTAAAAAAGAAAATCAATTGGGATTACAAAAGTTTTAATTCTGCAATTAGTTTATTTAAAAAACTCAAGTTTGACTTTTTCAATTTAAAGTCCAATCATTTAGATAATTTAGATAAAAAAATTATTACGGAGTGGGTTAATTTACGAATATTAAAAATAATAGTTTTCGCATTTATAAATGGAGATTTTTTTACTAAAGCCAATGCTGTAATACAATTATTTAAAAATATAAATATGTTTACATACAAAAAAACATATTATAATTTAATAAATAGGATGGTGTTTATTTCCAATAAAATTAGATACAATAACTAAAAAATGAAGTCAATTAAAAATAAAATATTGGTTATTAATTCTACTTTAGAAACATCTGGATTAACAAATGTAATTTACAATATTTGCAAAAACATTGATTATTCTAAATTTGATATTCATATAATTACTCTCTCACCAGAAAATGCGAAAAGTAAAATTGAAGATTTTAAAAAGCTACCAATAAAAATAACATCTTTAAATTTAAGTAGGACTAAATGGATTTTAAACGGCAAAAAAAAATTAATCAAAGAAGTTGATAAAATAAATCCAGATATAATACATACACAAGGATTGCGAGGAAGTTATTTTGCTTTTAAATATTTAAGTAATTATAAACGCATAGTTACTTTGCAAGCTATACTTGAAAAAAATTATTCTGATACTTATGGTAAATTGATAGGAAGATATTTTGCAAAAAAAGAACTTGTGGCTTTTAAAAATGCTACTGCAAGAACTGTAGTTTCAAAACATTTAAAAAATCATTATCAAAATATTGATAAAAATATTCAATGCATTCAAAATGGAGTTGATTCAAATTTATATTACCCCATTGATGAACTTAAAAAGACTGAACTAAAGAAAAATTTAAATATTCCATTAGATAAAATAATTATAATAAGCTTAGGACAACTAACTGATAGAAAAGATCCTCTAACTATTATTAATTCATTTAAAAGTATTAAAAATAATAACGATTATCAATTAATTTTTTTAGGGGAAGGTCCACTGAAAAGTAAATGTATTGAAACTTCAATTGGTTTAAATATAACATTCACAGGAAATGTAAATAATGCACATGAGTATTTAAAAATTGCCGATTGTTATATTTCAGCTTCATTATCTGAAGGATTTCCAAATTCAGTTTTAGAAGCTGGAATGACTGGATTAACCTGTATACTTTCAGATATACCTCAACACAAAGAAATTTTTGAACCTAATAGTAAACAAGCAAAATTCTTTGAAACAAAAAGTGTTAAAGAATTAACCGGTATTTTAAATAATTTAAAAATGGAAGAAAATAAAGAATTGATAAATTTTAGTGCAAAAAAAATGACAATTGAATACGAAAATTTATATTCTGATTTAATTACTTCCCATCCCACAAAATAGACAATCCACATTTATTGACCATAAATTCAATTAATGAAATAATAGTTTGTATGTAATTAATGTAATTTTGATTAAAATAATTTTAAAGTAAAATGAAACATTTATTAGCCGTTTTTGCATTCTTAGTTTTTTCAATAAATATAGTTTTAGCTCAACAAAATCAACAATATATAACTAAAACCATTAAAGGAAAAGAATACATTATTTACTCTGTAATTAGTGGTGATACTTGGGAAAATATTGCTCAAAAGTTTAACATTACTGAACGTTCGCTAATTGATGCAAATCAGCAAACTGGTGGAAGTTTAAAAGGTATTAAAAATATAAAAGTTCCTGCATATGGAGTTAAAAGTTTAGAACAACCTAAAATAATTGAAAAAGAAGCACCAGTTGAAGAAAATACATTGCCGAAGTTTGGCGATAATTTTAAAAATGCTGAACCAAAACAAGTTAACACAACTGACTCTATAAAAAAATCGAACAAACCAACAATTTATGGACAAGAATTAAGAACAGAATTTAAAGGGTCAAATAGTTTAATTGTTTATAAAGTGGGCGAAGGAGATAATATAAAAGATTTAGCAACTTATTACAATTGCTCTGCTGCTGAATTAATTGAAAGAAATAATATAACTTCTGAGAAACTTATTACAGGTAAAATTATTAAAATTCCTTTACGTTCAGAACCTAATATTACTGAAGCCGTAGTAGTTCCTGTAAAAGAAACAATTGCAGAAGAAAATACACTTGCAAAATCTAGCGAAAATATTAAAAATGATGAAATAAAAGCAATAAATGTTGTTGATTCTACAAATAAAACGATCATACCTGCTGCTTATGGCGAAGAGTTAAATATAGATATTAACGGATCAAAGAGTTATATAGTTTATAAAATTGGTGAAGGAGATAATATTAATAGCTTGGCAGCATATTATTATTGCACTGCAGCCGAATTAATTGAAAGAAATAAAATAACTACTGAAAAATTAAAACCTGGTAAAATTATTAGAATTCCTTCCCGTTCAGAACCAGTAAAAACAGAACAAGTTGTAGTTCCAGTAAAAGAAACAATTACCGAAGAAATTAAAACAGAAAATAATCAAAATAATTATGAAGAAACTAAAGTTGACATAAAAACAGATTTAAAACCTAATGAAACTTTAGTTGGAGATTTTGTAATAGTAAAAAAGTTAGGTTCGTTATATATAAAGCATTTGGTAATAAGTGGTGAAGATTTAACAAGAATTTCAAAAATAAATTACACTACTAATTCAAAAATTATATCGGCAAACAATTTAAAAACAAGTAAGGTAAATACAGGACAAATACTTTTAGTGCCAACAAATAAAAAAATTATTAAAACGCTAACTGGATTAGATTACGACCAAATAGAAAAAGAAAAAAATAGTGTAACTGCTTCTAATTTAAATGATGAAAATAAAAGTGACACTGTAGCATCTAATATCAATGCATTTGAAAATGTAAAAGGTGTAACAAAAGTTGAACAACAAACAACAACAAACGATTCGTTAATAAGATATAATTGGGGGGATAAAATAATTACTACTACAAGCTTATTAGACAGTAACGCAAAAAAAACCATTGAAGATATGGTAAGAAATATGAACTTAAATGAAGTTCATGCAAACTCAAATCCAGGAGAAACAAAAGAAAGTTATACGCATTTAGTTTTACCAGGAGAAAAAATAGAAACCATTGCAAAAAAGTATAAAATATCAATAAACGACATAGCCAATTGGAATAATTTATATCAAAATAGAATAAGAGTTGGCCAAGATTTAATTGTAAATGCAGCTAGAGCTCGTAAACCATATTTGGCCTTAAATTCAATTGATAATAAAACCATTGGTGCCATAAAAAAAACAGATAAATCGAGTCAAGTTAAAAATACTGTAGAAAAGGGTTTGTGTTTATTTAAAGACGATAAATTTATAGGAATTGCTCATAAAAGTTTACCTATTGGTACCTTAGTTTTAATTACTAGTACCGAAAACTTTAAAAAAATATATGCCCGAATTACGAGTATTTTAGAGAATTCTAATGAGGGAGTTATCATTCAAGTTGATAAAACTTTAGCAAAACAATTGGCTTTTAACAGTGAACTTACTAATGTTATTATCAACTACGCTTTGGTAGAATAGTTTTTGAATAAAACAATTATTTAAAAATAAGAAATTGATATTATTTTTTTCATATTTGAAAAATAAAAAATAACTATGGAAATCAGCACTATTACCCAAAATTTATTGAATTTTATTTACATTTTTGGTCCTAAGTTAATAGGGTCAATTTTAGTTTTTGTAATTGGATTATATATTATTAATTGGACTACAAAAATAACTGCTAAAGGATTAAAGAAAAACGGATTAGACGTTTCGTTACAATCGTTTTTAAGTAGCATGATTAGTGTTGCATTAAAAATAATGTTACTTATTACCGTTGCTGGAATGTTGGGCATTCAAACCACTTCGTTTGTTGCTGTAGTTGGAGCCTTAGGTTTAGCAGTTGGTTTGGCGTTACAAGGGTCTTTATCAAATTTTGCTGGAGGTGTATTAATTTTAGTATTTAAGCCTTTTAAAGTTGGCGACTTATTGGAAGCGCAAGGTCAAACTGGAGTTGTTTTAGAAATTCAAATTTTCAATACCATTTTATTAACTCCTGATCATAAAACTGTAATTTTAGCAAATGGAGCTGTATCGAATGGAACTATTATTAATTATAGTAAACAAGGTAGTTTAAGAGTTGATTTAATTATTAATGTAGCATCAGATACCAATATAGAAAACGTAAAAAATATAATATTGGCTGAATGTATTAATTTTAATACTGTTTTAAAAACTCCTTCACCAGAAGTTTCTGTTTTAAGTTCGGAAAATGGAATGATTACACTTGCAGTAAGGCCATATGCTATAGCACAAAATTATTGGAATGTATACTTTGGTGTTACAGAAAATATTAAAATAGCATTAGATAAAAACAATATTCAAAAACCTGTTCCTACTTCATTTCAGTATTCAAAAGAATTGGCTTAATATCAATGCCAATTTTATTTAAATCGTTAAAAAAATTAGGGTATGATTTACCAACCGATTCTATTTCCTCTATTACTAAATTACTAAATAACACAGCTAGGGGTGCAAATGCCATTGCTATTCTGTGGTCGTTATAAGTTTTAATTAATACCTGTTTATTGTAATCAATATTTGTTTCAATACTTTTAATGTTAATTGAATCATTCGTATTTTCAACATTAAAGCCGAATTTCAATAATTCATTTACAATTGCTATTAATCTGTTGCTTTCTTTTATTTTTAAATTATTCAATCCATATAAACTTACGTTTAAATTTAAAACAGCACAACCAACACTCAGTGCAGGAGCCAAATCAATACAATTTTCTAAATTAAAACTTAAGTTATTAATGCACTTCAAACTGTTTTTAATTTCAATTCCTGATTCAGTTTGAATAGTTGTTATTCCAAGTTTTTGAAAATAAGCTGCTGTAATTTTATCACCCTGAATACTATTTAAATCCAAACTATTCAAGTAAATATTCATATTAGGATTTATGCAAGTTGTTAAATACCAAAAAGCTGCTGCACTCCAGTCTTTTTCAATAGTGTATTCATGTAAAATGGGAGTATTTACATATTCTTCTATTTCAATTTTATTATTAACTAATTTACATCTGAATCCAAATTCATTCATTAATAAAGATGTAATTTTAATATAATCGTACGATGCAATTGATTCAGCTAAGTGTATTGTCAAACCATTTTTAATAAATGGTGCTATAAGCATCAGTGCCGATACAAATTGACTACTTTTTGAAGCATTTAAATGAACAGTATTACCAATAATTTTTTTACCCGAAATAGCTAAAGGAGGATAATTTTCGTTTTCTAAATATTTAATATCCGCACCCAAATTATTTAGTGCTTCAACTAACTCTTTTATTGGCCTTTCCTTCATTCTTTCATCACAATTAAGTATTACATTTATTTGTGGTAAAATAGAAAAATAAGCAGTTAAAAAACGCATACAAGTTCCTGCGTTTTTTAAATAAATTTCATTGTTAGTTAAAGTTAAAGCAGTAATCATTATTTGAGTATCGTCAGCAGAGGAAAGTTCAAATAATTTTATTTTATTTTTTAAAAGTGCATTTAAAATTAAAGCTCTATTGCTTATACTTTTTGAAGTGGGTAAATCAATTTCAATTGAATTTAAATGAGGGTTCGTGTAACTTAACCTATACATTCAAAATTAAAATTCTAAATTTTTATAATAGTTCAATGATTCTTCAATCATTTCTGTTGAACAAATACAATCAATTTGTGCCTTACCAATTTTTTTAAGTAATGTAAAATTTATACCTGAATTGTTATTTTTTTTGTCGTTTTGCATTATTTTAATTAACTCATTTACATTCCAATTTGAATTGTATTTGTCAAAATTTATTTTAACAAATTGAACTATTAAATTCAATTCTTCTAAACTTAAACTCAATAATTTGTACGATAAATATGATTCGCATATAATTCCAATTGCAACCGCTTCACCATGTTTTAATGGAATTGGATTGTTTAATAAACTAAAAGTTTCTATTGCATGACCAATGGTATGTCCAAAATTTAATAATTTTCTTAGCCCTTTTTCATAAGGGTCTTTATTAACTATTTTTATCTTTATTTTAGTTGATTTTTCTATTAATTTTTCAATGTGTAAATAATCAATTTGGCTGTTACTAATTAATTTATCAAATAACTTTTTTTCATCTATCAATGCATGTTTTAAAATTTCAGCAAGACCATTTCTTCTCTCAATATTTGGTAGAGATTCAATAAACTGAGGATAGATAAATACTTGTTCAGGATGTTTGAAAATACCAATTAGGTTTTTATAGCTATTTAAATCAACTCCTTGCTTACCTCCTATTGATGCATCAACCATTGCCAATAAGGAAGTGGGTATATTTATAAAATCAATGCCACGCTTATAAGTTGCTGCACAAAAACCACCTAAATCGCTTAAAGTGCCTCCCCCCAAATTTAATAAAACTGTATTTCGGTTTGCTAAGTTTTGTTGAAAGCTATTCCAAATTAAAGTGGCATTTTCTAAATTTTTGTTTTGTTCTCCGCATTTAATTCTAATTAATATATATTTTTCTAAATATGGTTTTAATATCGGTAAACAATATTTTTCTGTGTTTTCATCAACTAAAATATAAACAGAACTATATTCTTTATTTATTAGCGTTTGAACTAATTCTCCTAATACTTCGGTACCAAAATATACTTTAAATTTTTTATCGTAAATAACTTTCATCAATAGCGTAAAACAATCTTTATATTAACTTATTATTGCGTTGCAATTTAAACTTTATTTTTGAAAGCAATTTATGAATAATAAAAAATTAAACCTCGACTTTTCTAATACTGAAATAGCCTTTAAATCGAAAAGCGATTCTGAATTAAGAATGTCCAATTTTTTGTTTAAAGCCATTGGCATTAACTGGTTGGTTAAAATAGGTACACCCTTAGTTGAAACAGCATTTTCATTACATTTACCAATAAAAACATTGATAAAAAAAACTGTTTATCAGCAATTTGTTGGTGGTGAAAGTATTATTGATTGCGAAAAAGCAATTGATAACTTGTATAAATACAATATTGGAACCATATTAGATTATTCAGTGGAAGGAAAAGAGGCTGAAGCTGATTTTGACTTTACAACACAAGAAACAATTGAAACTATTCATAAAGCCAAAGGCAATTCAAAAATTCCTTTTTGTGTATTTAAAGTAACTGGCGTTGCTCGTTTTGAATTACTTAGTAAAGTAAATGACAATTTAACTTTAACAACTGAGGAGCAAACAGAATTTGAAAAAGTAAAAGCAAGAATTGAAAAAATTTGTACCACTGCTTTTGAAAACCATGTTAGAATTTTTATTGATGCTGAAGAATCGTGGATTCAAAATACCATTGATGTTTTGGCAACCGAAATGATGGAAAAATTTAACAAAACAGAAGCCATTGTTTTTAATACTATTCAACTTTACCGCCACGATAGATTGGCATTTTTAAAGAATAGTTTAGTTGCTGCTAACCAAAATAATTACTTTTATGGAGTAAAATTAGTAAGGGGTGCTTATATGGAAAAAGAAGCCAAAAGAGCACTAGAAATGAACTATACAAACCCTATTCAAAGTTCAAAAGAAAACAGTGATGCTGACTATAACAACGCATTAAGTTTTTGTATTGAAAATATAAATAAAATAAGTTTTTGTGCAGGAACTCATAACGAAAATAGCAGTAAATTATTGGCGCAACTAATGCTTGATAATAATATTGCCAATAATGATAAAAGAATTTATTTCAGTCAATTGTATGGCATGAGCGATAATTTAAGTTATAATTTAGCCAACGCTGGTTACAATGTTGCTAAGTATTTACCTTACGGACCAGTAAGAGCTGTATTGCCTTATTTATTTAGACGAGCAGCTGAAAATACCAGTGTAAAAGGACAAACTGGTAGAGAACTAAATTTAATATTAACAGAAAGAAAACGCAGAACTACATCTACCAAATAAGCTAAATAATAGTTAAACCCGTTTAAATATAATGTTGAAGAAATATTCGATTTTAATACTGTTTTTTACTTTTGTTTTAATTGTCAATGCTCAAAAAATTGATTCATTAACATACGATACTTTAAAAGATGCAGAAATAAGATTAGGAGGATTAGCCCACCACATGGTAACTAGTTTAGATGAAATTACTAGAATTAATAGTGGTAGAAATTTTATTAAAATGCTTTCGAGAACTTTAAAAATAAACAACTCTTATTTTTATAAATTCGATTCATTAAAAAATGTATCCATTGTATATGCACCCGATAATTATTTTAGAATTATTACTTGGAATGTAGCAAGCGATGATGAGCATTTTAGAAACTTTGGAGTAATACAAATGAATCCAACTAAAATTAAAAGAGAAGTAAAGCTTTTTAACATGCGCGATTTTTTTCCTTTAATAGATAGAAGCGATAGTTTAGAAAACCCTTTTTATTCCGAAACTGATGCCGACCATTGGTATGGTGCTATTTATTATAAAATTGTAAAAACTCAATCGCAAAAAGGTAAATTTTATACCCTTTTAGGTTGGGATGGCAATACCATTAAAAGCAATAAAAAAATTGCAGAGGTATTGTTTTTTAGAGACAATGAACCTTTTTTTGGTGCACCTATTTTTGATATTAAAAGCAAACAAAAACTAAACAGAATGATTTGGGAATTTAATAACCAAGCTACTATGACTTTGCGTTACGAAGAAAAACGTAAGCTTTTAATTTACGAAAATATTATTCCTCCAAAAGCCGATAATGTGGGCATGTACGACACTTATGTACCCGATGGCAGTTACGATTTTATGGTTTGGAATGGATTGGCTTGGGAAAAGCAAAATGGAATTGTTACCGATTTTAAAATGAAGTAATACCAATTGTATTTATAAAATAGTACAAAGCTATTTTTATAATTTTACAAGGGTTAATGCCGCTATTACAATTTTATTGTTTAAAATTATACCATTTACTGTGTAAAAGCGGTATAAAATTTAATATAAACATAATAACTTAATTGTTATTAATTTAGCAAGTATGTTACATTCGTTGTAATTTATTTTAGCTAATGTCCGAAATTATACTTTCCATTCTTGCAGGTTTAGTGCTGTTTTTATTTGCAGTTAATAGCTTATCAGAAACTATACAAAAAGCCATTGGCGATAATGCAAAAAAATGGATATTAAAGTTTACAGCTAATACATTTTCAGCAGTTTTAACGGGTACCGTAGTTACCACCCTACTCGATTCTTCTTCGGCAGTAATTATTATTACCATCATATTTGTAAATTCAAAACTATTAACCTTTAGGCAAGCCATGGGTATAGTGCTTGGTGCAAATATTGGTACCACCATTAGCAGCCAAATTATAGCAATGGATGTAGGTAAATATTCACCTGTACTTTTATTAGTTGGGTTTATACTTTTAATTGTTTCTAAGTCCGAAAAAATTAACAATACTGGGAAAATAATATTGTATTTTGGAGTGCTATTTTTTGGATTGTTTACCATGGAAAATGCAGTAGAACCACTAAAAGATGAACCCTACTTTTTAGAATGGTTAAAGAAAACAGAAAACCCCTTAACGGGCTCTTTAATTGGCGCTTTTGTTACTTTAATTATTCAATCGTCATCGGCTACGGTGGGCATGGCCATTATACTTTCCAAAAAAGGTTTGTTAAGTTTGGCAGGTGGCATAGCAGTTATGCTTGGTGCTGAACTAGGCACTTGCAGCGATACCTTGTTAGCAACAATTAAAGGAAGCAGACAGGCAATAAAAACGGGTTTATTTCATTTATTGTTTAACTTTTTATCTATAGTGTTGGGATTAATTTTCTTCAATTCATTTGTAAGCTTGGTAACCTACATAAGTGTGGGAGCACCCATAGAACGAGCAGTGGCAAATGCACACATGCTTTTTAACATAAGTGGCGTATTGGTATTTGTGTGGACCATTCCAATATTCGAAAAATTGCTCAACAAATTGTTACCCGATAAGCAATTATCGTTGGATTTGATGTAATAACTTAAAGTAAGTGCTTATTTATTTTTCAAACTTATCTGCAAGTTTTATAGTTAGCTTTTCGTCTTTAAAAAAAATAAAAGCCATAGGTTCGTCAAAATCTTTAGATAACTTAATTTTACCTTTGGCATAACCAAATTCTCTATGCTTAATGGTAGATTTATTCTTGCTTTTCATTTTTAAGAACGCAACAAAGTCAGCAACTTCTTTTTGAAGTGACATTGGTAAAGAGTCAATTTCTATTTTAAGTGATGTATTTGTCATGCTTCAAATTTACAAGATTTTCTTGATTTAATAATCCAGCTGTTTCTGATTTGTAATTAGAACCATTTAATATAAGGATTTGTAATCCGTTTTTTTGCTATGCTTATCTTAAAGCAAATATATTAAAGGGGTTATATTTTTTGCATTAAAAATGCTGATAGTATTAATTGCGGTTTGCAAAACCGCTCTAGCTGTAAGTGGTGGATTATCCTATGCTTCATTTAATCTATGGATGTTATAAGCAGTACTATTCTATGGCATTCAGTTTCGTTTTAATTTCCTGTGTCGAACTTGCTTGAAGGTTAATGTCGTAATTACCTTTTTCAGTGATAATAATTTCTTTAATTCCTAAATATGGTTGGTTGTCCTTATATGATATTCCAATAATTGTTGCTTTTTCTCCAATTGGTAGTCTTGTGTATGGTTGCGACTTTCCAGTAAAAGTATATTTAAAATTGTCTCCGAGAGTTCCATTTAGCGCAATCCTTCTACCGTTAATAACTAGAGTCAATGTTACAAATTCATAATTAACTAAATTTTTAACGCTAGCTAATATATTTGCCTCCTTCGCTGTCGGCTCATTATAGAATTGGTCACAATTAATCCAACCCAGCTTTGCAACTGCAAAACAGTTAGCCGAAATTCTTTGGGATGTTTCTTTATTTCGTCTCGCAGTTATTATCTCCTTTTGCCTTGTGTATGCACCCATTATTTCATCCACTTCGGCTTCCTTCAAACCCTTTTTAATTAGTTCTTCTCGTGCATTAATTTTGCTTAAATCAATGTCAGTAGGGAATCTAATAACGTTTGTAAGTCTTTGTTCATAGAACCTTTTAAATAATTGTATCACGTTATTTGCATCTACTTTTGTATAGAAAGTGTTGTTAAAGTCAACTTTCTTTTCCCATGTTTTTATATAAGAATAGGCAAGTGAATCACTGTACCACAAGTCTTTATCAAGATTGGCTAAATAAATTTTTGAAATTGTTGAATCCTTAATCATTCGTCCTCTTTTTACTTTTGTTGAATAATAAGAGGTATAACAGCCAATTACCCATTCAGTGTTGATAATGTGAGGAAATCGTTCTTCAAATTCTCTAGTAGCAATAAAAGTATTCTTCAGGTAGTTTTGTTTAAATGTAGTCGAATCGATAACCTGATCTGTTTCTAAATCAAATGAATTGCTGATTGTGTATCCTTCATTCCGAGGGTTTCGTTCAAAGTTGTGTGATATCCAAGTTTGATAATCAAATAAGTCAAGAGGCAGCGCTATCAGTCTGTTTTCAATTTTTCCGCTTTCTATCCAGTTAATATTTCCAACAGTATCGTATTTGCCAGAAAATATTCGAATTTCCGAGGAAGACCACGTTTTAATTAATTTTGGTAATTCTATTTGAAGTTTTTTGTCCGTTGATAAAGTTATTTGTTGTTCACCTGATTTGGCGTCAATGTAAAACATTCCTTCTGATTGTAATGGTTGACCGTTGGAAACAGTTTGAAGATTTGTTCTTATAAAGTCAGCTACCGATAGCACTTCAATTAATTCAATATCTACCTTTCCAGTTACGAGTTCTCCATCAGCATTGATAAAACTATTTTTAGGAACAAAAACCTGTGTTCCATTTTTACTTATAATAATATTATCCGAGCTGGCATTGATTTGGAATTTTTGACTTTCAGGTCTAAGTTGATTAAATAACTTTTCAGATTTTGTATGAGGAATAGTAATTCTTTCTTCAATTACAACTTTGTCATTTGTGCCATTCTTTTTTGGATTTGAGCAAGATGATAAAATTGCTAAAATGATTGTCAGTCCGTATATCTTTTTTAGTTTCATGTGTTGTTTTAGTATTGATTATTACGGAAATATTTATATCAAAAGCTTCCTCAACCTACCCAAATGTAATTAGTTTGCGCAACTAGTTAGCGTTTTTCTTCTACAATTATATTCATTTGTTTTAAAAATAATTGTAATTTTTTTATAGGATATTATCCTAAAATTTTAAGTTAAATATTTATATGTTGGCAGTTGCTTTCTTTCCGTTGGCTAATCCCGAAAGCTTTCGGGATAACGGCAATGGATCTTTTGCT